>CAIOOC010000137.1 GCA_903859795.1 uncultured Bacteroidia bacterium | reverse complement strand
TAGCGACCTTGAATTTGCTCTGAAACATCAAGTGGATTATGTTGCTCTCTCTTTCGTAAGAAGCGCTAACGATATTATTCACCTTCGTGAATGGCTTAAGTCTCGTAATATGATGCGCCCTATAATTGCGAAAATTGAAAAGAAGGAGGCTGTTGACAACTTTGAAGAAATTTTAAAAACAGCAGATGCTATTATGATTGCCCGGGGAGACTTGGGCGTTGAACTTAATCCACAGGATGTTCCGATTATTCAGAAGCATATTATTAAAAGATGTAACGCAGTAGGCAAAATGGTTATTACTGCAACTCAGATGCTTGAATCAATGATCAAGAACCCTATCCCGACTCGTGCGGAAGCATCAGATGTTGCCAATGCTGTTTGGGATGGAACTGATGTTGTTATGCTAAGTGGTGAAACTTCTGTTGGTAAATTCCCTATTCATACTGTTCAGATGATGAATGATATAATTCTTATGGCAGAAAAAAACGCAGGTAAAGAATATATTAAATTTGAAATCCCTGAACAGATTGAAGCCAATCTCTTTGATTCCGTTAGCAAGGCAATTGTTTCGATTAGTAGACAAATAAACGCTGCGGCTATTGTCGTTTTTACTTATAAAGGAAGAAGTGCTTGCAACCTTTCAAAGTACAGGCCCGATGCAAAGATTATTGCCGTCTCTAACAGTTTCGAAACTATGAATAATTTATGCCTTCACCGCGGAATCTCCTCCGTTTTCCAGGATGAAATTGATAAAGAAAATATTGCTATCGATCAGGCAAGGAAACTTGTCCTTGAAGCAGGACATGTTAAATCCGGAGAGTTTGTAATCTTTATGGCGGGTGCTCCTTATTCAGAAAAAAGCCGCGCCAACTGGCTCCGCTTCGAAGCTATGTAGATCCTTGATGATTCAGAATTCAAATTATTATAGCAGATAATAACTTGCCCCGATTTTTCGGGGCAGGATTCTATCCAATCTCACCTCTTTCTAAATCACCAATATGCTTCTATACCTTAAGGCCGTCTTAAGGCCTCCTATCCTACGCCGATAATAGGCAGTCACTCTACTCCAAGGCCTCAGTTGCTATACAATTACTCTGCTCAAAGGCCTGGAAGACTATGCACCAAGGCCTCAACTACTATACAATTACTCTGCCGCAAGGCCGAAAATGTTGTACATTAATTTCCTTAGTACTCATTCCTAAGTTTTACCTAAGGCTATTTTTGAGTGTTTTAATTTACATTTGTATGAGTTAAATTACAGCGGGAATTTGGAGTGAGTATGTATAAAGATGCATTAAAGGAAGCCCTCTGGTGGGAGAAAACAGATAACGATAAAATACTCT
The DNA here is from genome assembly GCA_903859795.1 of uncultured Bacteroidia bacterium. Taxonomy (GTDB): domain Bacteria; phylum Bacteroidota; class Bacteroidia; order Bacteroidales; family Prolixibacteraceae; genus JAAFHB01. Next base: position 207 of record CAIOOC010000137.1, on the reverse strand, counting down.
GTACCCTATGCCCACGCTATTGTAAAATCGGCAAGGGACAACCTGGTTTCTGTTTTATAAGACAAAACCATGAAGGTGTACTTTATACCCTTGGATACGGACATCCTACCGGATTCGCTATCGATCCAATTGAGAAAAAGCCTTTAAGCCACGTCCTTCCCGGAACTTCAATTTTAAGCTTCGGAACCGCCGGGTGTAATCTCGGCT
>CAIOOC010000136.1 GCA_903859795.1 uncultured Bacteroidia bacterium | reverse complement strand
ATCCATCCTGAGGTAACATAGTATTTACCATTGATCAGCTCACACCCTCCAGCTTCGGTAATGGCCCATTTGGGGTCCGAGAGCCTGAATTCTTCCTCCCATCTCCATTTTATACCATCCTCCGACCTGAGAAGACCACCTGTAGCATAACCATACCACTGCATTTTACCTTCTTTTTCAATCTTCAGCACATTCATGCAGTCCAGACGCTGACCACCCGGTTTCCGTACCGCATATTCTTCATTCAGGTATTCCCAGGTTATGAGGTCCTTCGACTTCCAGAAACGGAGTATGTCACCCGGTGAATGACTTCCATGGTTCATCATAAAGATGTCCCCGGCCTTCCATACATTTAGTGACCAAACAGCAAATGGCTGGTCTTTAATCACAGTTCCCACATCTTTCCAGTGTACCCCGTCTGTGGAGGTTGCCAGCCAGACTGAGTTAAAAAGAGAGTCGTTGCCGTTCATCTCTTCCTGTCCGTACATGGTAAACAAGTAGAATGTCCCCTCATTCCATATAACTGCGTTGTCTTTTAGTGTACCTGATGGCGTTTTATAAATAAAGGCACATCTATCATCTCCAACTGTTCCTCTGTAGTTGCTGCCAGTTACCGTGGAACCGGAAAGCAAGGTCAGACCCGTGGCAAAAGTGCCGGTACTTCCAATAAATGAACGACGTGTAACTTTTCCTGAGTCTGTTCCCATTAAATGCAAATTGAGTTAATTATGTTTGTGGCTTTCTTCACGCCCATCCTTTATTATAAGATCGAATTAATCTTATCTTCCGGAATTTACTTTCTTGGATAGATTTGGAATCAAAAGTAAATATTTTATTAGAAAATAGTAGAGAATCAAAGTATCTGCTAGTTGTAGGCAAGAACCACAATGTATGATCCTGAGTAAAGACCGGAAGGTTGATTGGAGTCAAGGTTAGCTGTCGCGTAAAGTTGAATATTTTGTATACCATTTGTTTGTGCGACTGGCAAAGTAGTATTGTTCATAAAGCCTGGATTTAGTGTAAATCCATTACCATGCGAATCTGAAAGCTTAGTTGAATTTAAAATCACATTTACAGAAACATTAGTTCCTGAGTTGACTTTCAGGCTTCCAAGGTTAATTGCAGCGGCGGTTGAAGATGAATTTGAATTAGGCACTGTTAGGTTAAACGATGAAATTGTTGCAGCTATCGGAGAAGGGGCACTTACCGATTCAATCACCTCTGCACTTAAATGTCCAAACACAACTGTCTGAGCAGTACTTTGATTAGACCAGACCAGTCCAATTGTCAGAATGATTGCCGAAATTGAATAAGTTGTTCTTTTCATGGCCTACTCTTTTGCAATTTAAATGAAAGTTTTCCCGGGCAGGATGGTTTATGTTTAATTAGTCTTAATTAGTACAATTTTAATACAGATTTGAAACAAAAGCAAGGATAATCGCAATCATTCTAAATCTATATAATATTTCATCGTAATATGCTGTATAATTGGACAATACGATTAAAATGACGGTTGTTATTTAGAATTAACTTACTTTGAGATGCTATATTTTTATCAATTTAAAATCTTCAGAATAAATTCTAAATTTGTTTAATTTATTTATGATCAATGCATGAGTTTAAATCTAAATATGGTCCCTGGGCTTTAGTCGCGGGAGCATCTGAAGGACTAGGTGCGGCTTTTGCCGAAGAATTGGCAAAACGGGGACTAAATTTAGTCTTAATTGCCAGACGTTTGGAGAAGTTGGAAGAGTTATCAAACAATCTAAGAGACAGGTACCCGATTGAAATTAAATATCATTCTTTAGACTTGGCTGATTTCGCAGAAACTAAGCATTTCGTAACCGGGCTTGAAACACATATCGGGTTATTGGTTTATAATGCAGCATATGCTCCAATTAGTTATTTCGAACATATTTCTGAAGAAAGCCTGATAAAAATAGTCGATGTAAACATTAAAGCTCCATTACTTCTTTCTAAACTGGTTTCTGTAAAAATGATAGAAAAGAGGAAAGGAGGAATTGTGTTGATGTCATCGCTTGCCGGCACGCAGGGAAGCCCAAAGATTGCAACCTATGCAGCATCAAAAGCGTTTAACGCTATTTTTGCAGAAGGAATATGGAGTGAACTGAAGAAGCATGGAATTGACGTGATAGCATCCTGTGCAGGGGCGATAACTACCCCCGGATATATAAATGCTCAAAACACGAAGGACGCTCCAGGTACATTAAATGCAAAAAAGGTTGCGGAGAAAACATTAAATGCCCTGGGGAAAGGCCCAACAACAATCCCGGGATTTACAAATAAAATAGCTCAGTTTTTTATGGGACGGCTGTTCTCCAGGAAATTTGCCATATCAATAATGGACAATAATACGAAACATTTATCATGATGAATAATCTGCTCGGCTTCTTTACACCCTGGATAATATATGCGTTAATTACCCTTTTACATTACTATTTACCTGCCAGTCGTCTTACTGGATATGTAAGACATTCCGAAACCGGAGAGCTGTTGAAATACCGGTTAAACGGAAGATTTGTTCTAATTGTAACTATCGGTCTTTGGTTCTTTTTAGGTTATATTGGATGGGTTTCTTTTGAATGGCTTTATTTGGTAAGGTGGTATAGTCTGGCAGGAGCTTCCGTATTTGGTTTGATTTTTTCATTAGTCATTGTTTTGCCATTTCAATCAACAGGCAGGTCATTGATTGCCGATATCTTTTTTGGCCGACTCGAAAATCCACAATCAGGAAACAAAGAATTGGATACTAAAATATGGTTATATTTAATTGGAGCAGTTATGCTTCAATTAAATGTACTGAGCTTTGTATCCCATCACTATTTCATATTTGGGAAAATATCTTCCGGAATTTTTCTCAGTGCGTCCATGTTGACTTTCTTTATTTGGGACTACCTGACTTTTGAAAATGTGCACCTTTATACATACGATTTTTTTGCTGAGCGCGTTGGCCTAAAATTGGGGTGGGGTTGCCTGGCATTTTATCCTTACTTTTATTTAATTTCATTGTGGTCAACCGTGAATTTGCAAAATCCAGATACTTCGAAATGGCAGCTTTTTTGTTTTGCACTTATCTTTATAACCGGATGGATCCTCTCCCGGGGTGCAAACATGCAGAAATATTTTTTTAAAATACAGCCGGAGAATTCATTTTTCGGGATTAAACCGAAAGTCATTTCTGACGGGAACCGGATCCTGTTGGTTAATGGATTTTGGGGTGTCAGCAGACACATTAATTATCTGGGTGAAATTTTAATGGGATTGGCTATTGCCCTTTGCGTTGGTTACCCTGAAATGATATGGGTCTGGATTTACCCTTTTTACTATATTGCACTTTTGGTGCCGCGTCAGATTGATGATGATAAACGTTGCTCTGCCAAATATGGCAATTTATGGCAGAACTATAAAGAGAAAGTAAAATATCGGATAATTCCATATGTATATTAGCTTAAATTCTGCAGTTTTACAGATGAACCGGAATAAAAAATTTACTGCCGTACCTTATCATTGAACTTAGTTTTAAAATTATCCCCAATTGGTATAATCGATTTGCCCATATAGATTCGATTGTTTTGAATGGAATCTATTTTTGCCAGTGAAATAATAAAAGATTTGTGAACTCTGACAAACCGATCGTCGGGAAGTAATTCCTCAAACTTATTTAAGTTATTGAGAGTAACTATTGTTTTGCCGGGAATTCGAACTTTGATATAATCTTTTAGCCCTTCACAATAAAGTATCTCATTCAGGTCTATGCGTATCGAGCTATACCCTGTCTCGACAAGAATAAAGTCAAGATTCGAATTTTTCTCATGATTTACAACGTTGTTAACGGTTGATCTTGTGAACCGATGAATCTCTTTAGCCTTGTTAACACTTTTTAAAAGCCGGTCAAATGTTAGTGGCTTTAGCAGGAAATCAGTAGCATCCAGGTCATAAGCAGAAATTGCATTATGACTATCACCCGACATAAAAATGATCTGTGGCCGATTTCTCAGACTTTTCATTAGTTCAATTCCTGAAATCGTTGGCATCTCGACATCGACGAAAATAAGATCCACCGCTTTTGTCTGAATAAACTCAAGACCTTCGAATGGGTTTGTAAAGCATTTCAGTACATTTAAAAAGGGTAAACGGCTAGCCATATCTTTCAACAGGTTGACAGCTGGTTTTTCGTCATCAATAATTATACAGTTCACAATACACAGTTTTAAATAATCCCTTATCAATGGTAATAGCGCTAACGAGTGAATTACCTATTTCTAAAAAGTAGATGGTAATTGATGTTGAAGGTTGCGTAGGGCAAGCAGGAGTAATTAGCAATAATATTTTGGCTCAATGACGTTTGATATGGCAAGTACAAATTTGCTCAATTGACGCTGGCAATTGGCATCTGGCGGATAGCATATTTAAGCGGAAGAAAATCCTGCGTTTCTGAACCAGGTTAGGAATAAATCACAATTAGTTACAGTTATTCAAGCCAGACACCAGTAGCTAAAAGCAAGCTTTGAATTATT
>CAIOOC010000135.1 GCA_903859795.1 uncultured Bacteroidia bacterium | reverse complement strand
CTTATCGCTGTTTCTGAATCCGAGATTAACCACAACGCTTTGATGATCTGACTGCTTATTAAAATGGTATCGTTGCATTCCAACAAATTCAGTAGTTGTCAAATCAACTTCAATATCATCTTCCAGAAGATTTACCGAATAAAATCCGGGCGATGCCCTTTCAGATTTATGTGAAAATCCGGAACTGTATTTCAGCAGGAAATGTTTATCAAACAGTCCCAGATGACCATCCCTGTTTATAAAATTATTTGGATTGAGCCCTCTTTCAGCTATAATTTCGCTGACCGTTGAATCGTTTTGGATAAAATATTTCTCGGCAATGGTTTCGGTAGTTGGCATCACCGAAATATCACAATAATCGGCTACGCCTGTGCCGCTCAGGTGGGTATGCGAGAACCCGACAATCATACTGTCCGGATAATGGTATCCTGCAGAATACTGCCACCCCTGTCCGCCATTGTCCGGACTAAGCTGAATCATTCCAAACGGATATGCTGCGCCGGGGAACATATTCCCAAAGCCGTTAGTCATATCACCACCGGTTCCTAAAAACGGGTTCACATATGAGGCAAAATCCTCAGGTTTTGGGACACCAGGCTGACAAGCAGTTAAAAGGACAAGGAATAAACTGACGAAACGCATAAACTAATTATTACTCGTTATAAATGAATAGCTTCCGGAGTGCACCCTGAAAATATGTGATCCATTTTTATACCCTTTATCCTCCACTCCAACAACATTTTGTGCAGGAATTCCGCTTTCACGGAATATTTGTGACGAAGTAGAAGGGATATATACCATAGCAGTTGTATTAAACGGGACTTCAACATTAATGGTAAAGTTCCCGTTCTCCCGCTGCCATGCCGAAGAAATAGTTCCACGCATGGTTTCGATTTTGGCTGCTGCTGATCCAAGGCTATCTAATTTCAAAGGCTTCACGACAAATGATGAGAATGCCGGATTCTTTTCATCCAATTGAATACCAGCCAGATATTTATAAAACCACGCATCAATGCTTCCCATCATCACATGGTTCTTCGACTGTTTTAAAGTCCAGAATTCACACATCGTGGAATATTTACGCATCATATCGTTCCAGCTGGGAGCACTTTTCTGGTTGATTATCTGCCAAGCAATATCTCCCCGACCCGATTGCGCCAGTGCCTCCGGCATATATTTGGTCCCAAGAACTCCAGTTGTGAGATGTGTGTTATTTTTTACAACAATATCATTCACAAGGTTATCCAATACCTTTGATTTAAACTCTTCGGGAACAATCCCAAGGAAAAGAGGAAAAGAGTTTGCCATCTGACTCCCATCGTTATAGTTGGCCGTTTGGGTGTTCAGATAGCTCTTATTGAACTTCTCTTTAATATGCTCAGAGAGATTCTTAAAAATTGCCTGATCACTTTTATTGCCCAAAACAGAGGCAACGTCCGACATTATCCGGGCATTTAAATAATAGAAGGCAGTTGGCACCGATGAGGGTTCCCCCTCATGCCAACCTTTTACCATACTTCCCCAGTCTCCAATCCAACCTTTTGGCAGAATAAGGTCTTTTGAAAGATGTTCCAAAAATCCCATGTATCTTTTCATGGCCGGATAATGTCGACTAAGAATACGGACATCACCATAATACGTATAAAACTGCCAGAGCATTGTCAGATAGGTACTGCTCCACTCAATTCCTTCATCACGAATGTACGGACGTGGTGAGATAATCGGGATGTCACCGGTTTTGGCATCCTGATTCGCTTTAATTCCTTCAAACCAGTTTTCATAAAACAAAGCCATGTCAAAATTAAACATGGCTTCTTCGGCTGTAACCTGAGCATCACCAAACCATCCAAGTCGTTCGTCGCGCTGAGGACAATCCATTGGGTAACCAATCATATTGCTTTTTTGCGACCATACCGTTGCCTTGTGGATTTTGTTCACAAGCGCATTGTCACACTCGAAGGCACCCGTTTGTATATTATCGGAATAGACAGCATGTCCTTCAACATCGATGATATTAAGCGGACCATTTGCAGCACTAATTTCAACATACCGAAATCCGAACCAGGTAAATTCTGGCTCATATGTCTCTGTGCCAGCTCCGTTAAACCGGTATTCAGCGGTTGCTTTGGCATATTCATTACTGGTAACGTCAATATTTCCCTTCCCGTCAAGATCTTCGGAAAACCTTATCCTGAGCAATGCATTTCTTGAACCCTTTGCCTTTACCCGAATCCATCCGGCAAAGTTTTGTCCCATATCGTAAACCTTTGTTCCATCTTTAGATCCCAGTATTTCAACCGGTTTAAAGATTTCATGAATCTTAACGGGTGGCATACGGTGTGAAAGTATTCTGGCCTCAGGTTTATTAAAAATTGCAACAGCTTTCCAGTCAGAGTCATTGTACCCTCCCTTTGTCCAACCTTCGTGATCGACGTTGGCATCGTAAACTTCGCCATCATAAACACAATTGTAGGTCACCGGACCATTTGCCCATCGCCATTTTTCATCAGTTGTAATCCATTGCGATGACCCATCGGCATAACTCACCAAAATTTGGGCAATGGCCTTTTTTGATCCGAACCATTGCATCCTGTAATCGTTCCACCACTTTTTATAGGGGTTGTACCAGCCGTTGCCGAGATGGAACCCGAAGGCATTTACCCCTTTTTTCAACAGATCAGAAATGTCATAAGTATCATAAAGAATATACTTATGATAGGGGGTTTTGGCAGGAGCCAGAACATGGTCTCCAACCCGGTTTCCATTGATGTAAAACTGATAAAATCCAAGACCGGTTACATATGCTTTTGCCGACCTTATTTTTTTCGTCAAATCGATTTCGCGTCTCAATAACAGCGAATTACCATCATGAGCAATTGTATCCGGCATTACAGACTGCTCTTTGGTGTCCTTATAAAACCCCTGGGGTGGCAACGATTCATTGATTGGAGCTTTTCCAATCCACTGAGCCTTCCATTTATAGGCAGAAAGAAATGCGGTTTCAAATTTTGCCGGAGGACTCTCATGCGATTTGGACTCCCCATCCCAAATGATAACCTTCCAATAATAGGCACTATTCGATTCCAGATTCCCGGGCTCATATTCATGCTGGATAGATTCATTAGAGTTTATCATTCCGGAATCCCATAAATCAGCATGATTAATGCTTAAATTCTTTAGTGAGGAGGCTACCATAATTTGGTAGGCCGATTGATACTCATTGCGCTTTTCGGAAGATACAATCCATGAGAATCTGGGGTGTGATTCGTCAATGCCCAGAGGATTTTCGGCATATTCCACCATCATCTTACGGAAAATAAATTGAGTGGTATTTCCACCCATACATGATGATACCAATATTAATCCCGGCAGCAAAATCAGAGACCAGTATTTCAACCCGGCGGTAAATTGAGTCAGGGGACTTTGATTTAAAAATTGTGATTTTTTTTGAAACAGCATCATCCCGTTGCTAAGTCGTTTTAGCAACCCATTATACATAAATTTTATTATTGTATTAAGATGATTTTTTCTCATGTTTCCGGATTTTCAGGCTAATCAAAGAAACATCAGAAATTCGTTTATTATGTGTCAATTATTGCCCGATTCCTATACAATATTAACACTTCATGTGAAGAAGTGAAGGAGACGAAGCGAGGAAGAGAGGATTGGTAAGGGATGGAACTTTACACTAAACCGCATCACGACAGAACGACCGAACGATGGGGCGAGTATGCGATGAGGCAAACGGGCGATGTGGCGCATCACGACCGAACGACCGAACGATGGGGCGAGGATGCGATGAGGCAAACGAGCGATGTGGCGGAATGGCGTCAAAACGACCGAGCGACTGAACGACGGGGCGATTCGGTGACTAGGATTATTTGAATTCCTTACGATATTCTGATGGAGTTTTTTTCATGATTACCCTGAAATAATGGTTGAAATTAGCCAGGTTGTTATACCCACATTCGTAGCAGATCTGGGTTATTTGTTTGTCAGTTTCGGCCAACAGCTTGGCAGCCATGCCAATACGTACATTTTTAACATAATCCATGAAAGTCTGATTGGTTTTCTTCTTAAAATACCTGCAAAATGAACCCGGCTCTTTAAAAACCAATGCAGAGGCTTCTTTTAATTTAATCCCTGTTTGAATATTATTAAATACGTATTCGTATATCTTATTAATCTGGTCCTGGTCGGTCTCAAAAGAGTTGGTCAGCGCTGAAGGAAGAGCCAGATTTTCACGTTCATCAATTTGAAGTAACAGGTGAAATACTTTTAGCAATTCGATATACCGTTCCAGCCCTTTTAGGGTTACCATCTTTTTAAGGGTCTGACCAACCTTTTCAGTCTTTTTCCCTTTAAACCAGATTCCGTTACTGGCATTTTTAAGTAAATCTACAACCTGTTCAAGTTCAGGGATATTAAAGAAATCAGAACTGATTATATTTTCATTAAAGTGCGTCACAATGCACTCAGCAATAGTATCTTGCTCAGTTTCTAAATTGTCCCAGCAGTGCGGGATATGAGGACCCAGAAGTACCAGATCACCTTTTGCATAACCGGAAATACTATTTCCTACTATCCTTTTGCCAGAACCTGAAGCAATATAATTGAGCTCAAAATTCCGGTGCGAATGTATTTTGGTAGTATTTGAAGCCAGCTGCAACCTTCTGGTAATAAAAGAATAGTTATGAGAAACAAATATTTTCTCATAGATTATTTCCATTTTCTGCCGTATTAATTTTTTTAACTTGAAAAGACAAATATAATTGATTAAAATCAGATAACAGTTAAAATACAATGCAAATAGAACAAGATTATAGAAGTAAAAAAGAACT
>CAIOOC010000134.1 GCA_903859795.1 uncultured Bacteroidia bacterium | reverse complement strand
GTTTTTATTCATAAACTGGAGGAGGGAATATTTTATGCAGAGATTGTTTGTGTGCAGAATTCAAACCGGATCAGGGTTGATTCCAGGACATCAGATGCTATTGCTTTGGCACTTCGTTTTGAATGCCCGATCTATACAACGGAGGAAATTATTGAGAAAGCAGGAATTATCATGGAATTTGACGAGAGCGGAGAGGGAAATGACGACTCAGAGGATTCTGATATAATTAAAAAATCATCAACCAGTCATATCGATTATTCCGAATGTTCATCGGAGGAGCTCACCGAATTGCTTGACTCGGCAATTACCGACGAAGATTACGAAAAAGCCTCAGAAATCAGGGACGAAATCAATAAAAGAAAGTCCTGAAATGAAGCAATATCTTGATCTTTTGCAACATGTCCTCGACCATGGAAGGCCCAGGCTTGACAGAACAGGTACCGGGACCAAAAGTGTTTTTGGCTACCAGATGCGGTTCAATCTTGAGGAAGGTTTCCCGGTAGTGACCACGAAAAAACTTCACCTTAAATCGATCATCCACGAATTGCTGTGGTTCCTTGCTGGAGATACCAACGTCAAATATCTTCAGGATAACGGTGTGCGGATCTGGAATGAATGGGCCGACGAAAATGGCAACCTTGGACATATCTATGGATTCCAATGGAGATCATGGCCTACACCGGAAGGAAATTCAATCGATCAGATCTCCCAATTAATCAATGAGATTAAATCGAACCCAATTTCGCGTAGATTAATTGTAAGTGCCTGGAATGTCGGTGATCTGGATAAGATGAATCTTCCTCCATGCCATCTGCTATTCCAGTTTTATGTGAACGAAGGAAAACTTTCGTGCCAGCTATATCAGCGCAGCGCAGATATATTCCTGGGTGTTCCGTTTAATATTGCTTCCTATGCCTTGCTGACAATGATGGTAGCTCAGGTAACAGGCTTAAAACCTGGTGATTTTGTCCATACCTTTGGCGATGCCCACATATATAATAACCATTTGGACCAGGTAAATCTTCAGCTTTCGCGCACACCGTTGGCTTTGCCTTATTTAAAGATAAACCCCGCTATAAAGTCGATCTTTGATTTTAAGTATGACGATTTTGAATTGGTAAATTATCAGTCGCATCCGCATATCAAGGGGGATGTTTCTGTGTAGCTGGGAAAATTAGGCTAATAGGTGTTTAAGCTGAAGGCTATTAGGCTTTGGGAATTACTTGACTTTAAAAACAACTTTCATTATATGGAATTGACAGTGGTAAAAATAGTTAATGCCTCCAACCTTATCATCTACAGCCTAAAAGCCTAATTTTAACTTTATCAGCAATCTCATGATCTATTCCAATATCGCCATTATTGTAGCCATTGCCCAAAATTTTGCCATAGGAAAGAATAACGACCTGTTGTTTCACCTTCCCAACGACCTCAAACGATTCAAAAAGATTACCTCGGGCCATGCTGTAATCATGGGCAAAAGAACGCTGTTTTCCCTGCCTAACGGGCCTCTTCCCAACCGAAGAAATATCATAATCACCGATGTTCCAGGTGAAACCTTTGAGGGGTGCGAGACTGTTTATTCTATAATTGAGGCAGTTGAGGCCGTGCGCAATGAAGAAGAGGCATTCGTCATTGGCGGCGGGATGATTTACCGTCAATTTTACCCCATTGCCGGTAAGCTTTACCTGACAATGGCTCACCACGATTTTGAGGCGGATACCTTTTTCCCTGAAATCAATTTTGATGAATGGAAGGTACTTTTTTGTGAAGATTTGTTTGATGAGAAAAACAACTTTGAGTACTCAAATATCGATCTTGTCAGGCTTTAGGATTAAACCATTAATTTGATAAAAAATCTTTTCGCCACCAAAACACAAGGACACCAAAAAGGTACCAAAAGTTTTTTCATTTGGATTTTGGTGAAATTTAGTGTTGTTTTGGTGACTTGGTGGCATTTTTTTTATTTCGACCATTTAGAATTCCTTCAAAATGGAAATGCGACATTATATACTTTTAATACTTAATAAATGTCAGCATCAAAATAAGC
>CAIOOC010000133.1 GCA_903859795.1 uncultured Bacteroidia bacterium | reverse complement strand
TCAAAATGGCAATATACAGTTTGTTTGTGCAGGAACTAAGATTGAGATCGTTGTTACGGAAATGACCCGGTGACAATTGCTTAACCTAAGCGGGTGCCGCGATTTTCAATCGCGGTTTCTATGAGGCGATTAAAAATCGCCTCACCCAATTTGACAACTGTGCAGTAATTTATGAGTTATACAGATTAGTGAGCAATCTTCAATTCACTGGAAATCGTAAATGGCAACTCATTCTTGTCGAGACATCCTATCACCTGGACAACTGCATTTGGATTCAGGATTGTGATCGGCATGGGAGCCTTGTAATCGCGCATGCGGCAACCGAACATACTTACCGAACATTTGTCGTTTCCGCGGATGGTCATATAATCCCACGACATCCCAAAATTGGTCAGCGCCCCGTTACCTCCTGAGAAGGCTTCCACATTGGAGATCGCAGCGTGTCCTTTCCCTTCGATGATGATCGGGTGGACATCTTCCAGCCTGACACCCGTATTGGCGATAATTGAGCCCTGGGCAATCATCCAGTTGCGGTTTTTGGAGTTGTCTCCGTATTTATGGATTCCGACAGTAACACAGTCGAAATTAAAATTGGTCAGCTGTCCGTAGGTTGCTGCCCCAAGCAGTATTCCTCCGTAATTCCCAAAGGTGAACAGATCGATAAGCTGGGCATTGTCGGTGTGATTGATTGCATATGTGAATTTCTGCCGGGCCACCACTGCATCAATCAGTTCTTTGGAATAACTCCTTCCCAATTGCCGTTGAATCGCCGGATTGACATGGCAGTGGAGAATCCTGGGAATATCATAACAGTAATCAATGCGGATAAACTCGCCGCCGAGGGGATAACCGGAGCAATGTTCAAAAATGATCAGTTCGCAGGCATGGCCGGGTGAGGCATTAAAATCCATTGCCAGATATTCGCCATAAAAAGTCAGATCTGCAAGTGTCACCCCTTCGGTATTGGAAGTTTTTGAAACTTGTATAGTTGGCGGATAAGCAATTATTCCGGCGGGGTCGTCCAGAACCTGATCGGGGTACCAGAACTGAATTCCTTTGATCTGGGTACTGCTTTCAACAGTAATAAACGGTGCTTTCGTATCGCGAACGGCTAGCACAGACCCCACGGGTTGTACTTTATCCGGATGCCTGGTTGCACGGGGCACCGGACCGTTAACACCAATGAGTGAGACATTTTTTTTGAGGATGATCCCGCTTCCAATCACATACGGATCTTCCGACGGTTCAATAAACAGCGCTGCCCCGCTTGCAGAGGCCCAGTCGATAGCCTTCTGAAGGTTTGCCTTATTCATCTCCGGAGTATTTTCCGGCAAGACCCCGAAAGTGCGAATGCTTTTGAAAAGCTCTTTTTCACTGTTCTGACCGAAAGTTAACGGAATTGAAATAAACACCAGGATCGCCGGTAAGATAAGTTTGTACATTTTCTGAACTATTTTTTGATATTAAAAAGCAACTTCAATACAGTCAACCGGCAGTTTCCCATCGGATGATGTGATATAAACAGCATGAGGGCTGTTCTCTAAAACACCGGATTTAAACAGGACTGACGAGTTTTCCGGTTGAGCGGTTTTAAGATCCAAAGTTTCAGTAAGCCGGCCGTCGATAGATAGTGCCACGGTGCCGAATTCAGGTCCTTTAGGCAGCCAGAGTTCAAATCCTTTTCCTTCAAAATTCCATTTTGCAAATGAAGAATCACGTTTTGAAACGGCTCCGTGACTCAATCTGAACATCGGCTCTTTCCTGAATTCCCAATCCTTGTCCTGGTTGCCTGAATTCAGCAAAGCTTCATAAGAGCCGTAGAAAAGTTTCCCGGGTATTTGTTTCCCTTCAACGTTAAAACTATTCACCTTTAAAGTGCTGTGGGGGTCAAGGATGATTCCGGTTACACCCGGTGCACCGGCAAGAGAACCTGCCCAGTATTTCCGATGGTTAAAAAAAAGTGTGATCACCCCATTCTCTTTTTTCAGTTCCAGGTTGTTTCCCGTTGAATTCATATTCTCAACTTTCCCCGAATCGACGACCTGAGTATTCAGCCGGTTGATATAACTGATTTTCCAGTGATTTAATGAAATCTCCAAATCCTTGTAATCACCCTCGTCCTGATCGAAGGAGTGTTTGCCCCACCCATCCCTGATCTCGATGGGCTTATGAAAATCCCAGACAAGGTGCATGGTGCCGGTCAGGTCAAAGTCCATGCTTATGGTGTTGACATCGATCCCTTTTTTAATCCATGTAAACGATCCGCTTTCGCAGGCGGAGAGATGAAATCCGCTTTTGCTGAACAAATTGTTCCAGGAAGCTTTGGCCAGGTTAATCGTCCCATAGTTCTGTTTATTTTTTGACGGATACATCATTACAATAGTATCTGTATCATCCACAAAGCCTGTAATGGTCTGTCCCCAGATCCCGGCATATTCGTTGGCCGCACTGGTCGAATGCCAGAAAGCGCCGGCATTGAAAACTTCCCATTTTTGCGGATTGGTGACATCCTCCGTCTTTACGCGGTTAATGAGCTGGTAATTTCGGTTCAAAGCAACTGATGTAGCTGGGAAATAGGTATAGTCACCATGGGAAAAGGCCGGGAAATACTCCATTAGCGGCGGGTAATACTCCTTTCCTTCAACATTTTTGATCAGTTTCGCATCTCCGTAAGGCCCTTCCGGTTTGCTGGCTGTTGAGGCGGCAAGAGCCCAGCTTCGCGGAGGAGCCGTATCCATCATATAAAGAATCACCCAGTCGTTTTTCCGCTTTACGATCATCGGGGCATACATTCTCCAGTACTTATTCAGAATCGGAGCTTTGAGATACTCGGTATTTATTTTCAAAGGCTTTGCAGATACCTTATAAGGCCCTTCAGGATGATCCGCAACTGCATAACCAATACCTGTCTGTCCCATCTTTGTCCATGATGAGTTGGCTGATACCCAATCGAAGATCATATGGTATTTCCCTTTGTCATAAACGACCATCACATCCGGAGCCTGTATCCTGAGGCTATCGTAACACGTCATATTCAGAGGAAAGAGATCGCCGCTCTTTGCCCACGATTTTCCGCGATCTGCCGATTTGTAAATGATACAATTGAAATTTTTCGAAGCCGGGTCGTTGGCCATTGCATAATTCCGGCGGTATTCCCCGATAAACAAGAACCAGTTTTTGCTCACCGGATCGTTGAACAAGAATCCGTTTACCGGCCATTCCATCCCGTCGCGTCCCTGAAAAACAGGATTATCCGGAAAGCGTTCAAACGAATCCCATGATGGGCTTCCAAAGGCATAATGGTGCGACCAGGCATTTTGGGAATCGAGCAGTGCAAAATCGGTATGGAAATTACACCCTTCCATAAAAACAGACGAGACCACAATGACAATTAATAAACAGTAAGTTCGCATTTGAGAAACTGCAAAGTGATTAATTATTTCAATTGATGGCTGATTAATTTATTACGACAATCTGATACTCGCCTGCCGGAATTGTAAACCCGACTCTTCCATTCCCGGTATCTGCAGGTTTAGATTCGGTTGTACGTACTAATTCCTTGTCGTTAATACGTACATTTTTTTGATCTTTTGCAGGGACAGAAACTATTGCGCTCGTATTTTCAGGGACTTTGATATAAAGGCTGAAAACTCCTTTTGGATCAATTTCCCAGTTAACACAGATATTTCCATAAGGTGATGAGACGATCCCTTTTGCCCATTTAAGGTCGCAGGGGTTCGGACGTACCGAGAACGTCTTCCATCCGGCTGCAATTGGCTCGACTCCGAGCACTTTCTGCGGAAGCAGCGCCGTTGGTCCGGAACACCAGGCGTGGGAGGTGGTCATCAGATCGGTCAGAAAGTTTGCAATATCCCAGCATTCGTGCCATGCCCCGTTAAAGAATGGCGATTTCATCTGATCGCCCCAGTTTTTCCTTATGAAATCGAGCGCCCACTGCGGTTTACTGTCGAAGACGGAACTGACCACATAGTACGAAAAGGATTGTTCACTTTTCCTGTTTTCGGCAGCAATGGCGTCTACGACATGGGCCTTTTCGGTTTCATTGACTAATCCATATAACAAGGCATATACCTGAGTTTGCTGACCATATTTCTGACTCCCGTAACTGTCCGCATAAAGTTGTTTTTCCGGGGACCATAACCATTCCCGGATATTTGCCTTAACAAGATTTGCCTTTTTGGTCCAAAGAGCTGCCTGTTCCGGATCTGAAGCGAGATTTGCGGCGATATCCGAGGCCTGTCTGAGAGCTTCATAGTAAAGACAGTTTAAGCCGGTTATCTCTTCGCGCATATCAATCGGGTAACTTTTGGGGTGATCAAGGACAATCCATCCGGGAACTTTGGAAAGCAGTCCGTGCTCTTTGCTGATATACTGGTCGAAAACAGTCATCAGTTTTTTCATATTGGGATAGACCTGTTTGATCAGCTCTGGTTTTCCGAAATACTGGTAATATTCTCCCAGCATAATGACCCATTCGAGCTCATAGTCTGCAAGATATGCCGATGTGCCTTTGCCCAGCAGCCAGTCGGTAGGATAGCGTGAACGGATGGAGCCGTCATCCTGCCACCGCTGCGACCAGGCACCACATAAAATATTGTAGTGCATCAGAAACTCGGAACTGTTGCCGAACGGGTAGAAAGAATATTTCTGTAGAAAACGGCTGTCGCCTGCGATGTAGTGTGTTTGTTCTCTCCACGGCGTGTCCATATACGTATCCTGTCCGCAGAGGAGAATGGTTTGGTTACCCACTTCCCAGATGCGGTTAAGCTGCGGATCGGAACATTCAAATGAACCTTCCCTTTTAAAATCGTAGTGTCGGTTAATGGCAGAGATCCCTTTGATGGTTATGTCATCATATTGAGACAGGGTAAGATAACGAAATCCGCGCCATGTCAGTGGGCTCCAGGTCTGAAACCCTTTTTTGGAAATGTAGTAATCGGTATAGTTAACCCTTTTTGTGTAGAGCACCGTACTGTCAGGGTACAGCCGTTCGCCGGTCCCCATCTCAATGGTGGCAGTGCCGTTTCGTGAAAAGAGTTCAAGAACGGGTGTTCCGGCGATCTCTTTTCCAAAATCGTATACCACTTTATCACCCACAAACCAGTGGTTGACAGGATAGACTTTTTCGCGGAACAGTGGTGGCCTGCTGATTTCGACAATGTTATTCCACGGTGCAACGGGAGGAATTCCGGTCATCCTGGCCTGCGACCATTTTGAGTCATCAAAATCAGTCTCTTTCCAGTCATCGGGCATCCGGGCGGCATCAAATTTCTCGATAAACCCGATCAGGTTGGAAGTAGCAGTCCGGGTATCCGTTTTGTTATCCCATGCCCCGGGTTTTAGCACCAGCCAGGAATTATCGGTGTTGATTTTAAGTACGTTATTGTTATTCAGTGTTAGTGTTCCCTGAAAAAAGAAGCCTCCCCGTCCGTTGATGCGGTGGTGCATGCCTGTACCAAAATTATAGGCAATCGCCGAAATCGTATTTTTCCCTTTATGGAAGTAGCCCGAAAGGTCGAATTTTTCATAGACCTGAAATTCAGGGTCGCAATTCATTGGACAACGGTCGACAAGTTTCCCGTTGATATAAACGTCAGCATAGGCAAACGCTGAGATAAATGCTTTTGCATCAACAGGCATTTCATCGAGGGTAATTGTTTTCCTTACCAGCAGGTAATAATTGCGTGGATTTTCCTGACCGGAATCCCAGATCCAACTGGCTTCGGGGGTTTTGTTGCCTAGTAGATTGGATGGGGGAGCAATAGATGGTTCAGTCAATGTTGTAGACTGAGCTTTAGCATTTGTTTGAACCAGAAAGTTCAGTAAACACAGAAAAATAGAAAAAGTGATAATCCAGCCAGTTTTTTTTGTCTTTGTTGGTCTATTTTTCATTGTGTTTATGATAAAATGGTTATTCATCTTTTCTACAAATCTTGCGGTACTCCGTACCTTTTTCTTAGTGAATTATTTTTCAAAGTTATCTGTTTGGAGTTTCACAACTCCCGGGTACTTTGGATGATTTATTTAGTCTCCTGATTTTGTGTTGTTTATTTTGCAGGAACCGGACTTTCATTTATCAATTTTATTGCTTCATCCTCATAAATGCAACCGGTCATTTCACCAAGCGACGTGCGGGAGATGTAATTATACCGCTCGAATCCGCCAAAATCTTCTTTGGTCAGCATATATCCGAAGGCATCATTGGTCAGGCCGAATAACATCGGCTGATCGCTCTTCATATGTCTTTTCACATAGAATCCGATGTTAGGCAATGCTTCTCCGGGAATAGTAACTACCTGTGCCTTACCGATATTCAAAAGGTTTAGTCTTGTTGATACCTTTGAGTAGTCCTTATCTTTTCCTGCATCTGCAGCGACGGGAGAGTGTTTGAATACATAGCGCATCATTTCAGAGTCTATCGGGAATGTGATCACTTTTGAAGCACAATAGATTTCAGGGTTTTGCTGAACTGCGGCTGGTCCGATAATCCT
The DNA here is from genome assembly GCA_903859795.1 of uncultured Bacteroidia bacterium. Classification (GTDB taxonomy): domain Bacteria; phylum Bacteroidota; class Bacteroidia; order Bacteroidales; family Prolixibacteraceae; genus JAAFHB01. Next base: position 4,550 of record CAIOOC010000133.1, on the reverse strand, counting down.
TAAGGCCTCATCAGCCAGCAGGTTTCCGATCCTGATGCATTCGTTCCAGTCGTTGGCCTCTTTCCCGTTTCCAAGTCGGGTGTCCGCAGTTACCATTCCGCCCTGGGCGCTGTTCATAAAGATGGCCATTCCACCTGCTTTTGACTCAATCCGGTCGTACAGCGGTCCGCAAAGATCGGGACTGAGTAACTTCCGGTCGGTTCCAAGAATTTCGGGATGAACAGCATAATTAACCAGAGTGGCAATCGGTTTGCCGGAGTTTTTACCCGTAGTGGCAATGGCCTGAATGATTCCGCAACGGGGATCGTAAAGCTTATCGGCATAATAGTTATAGGCAATTTTACCTTTTGCCTCGCCGACAGCAGTCCTGAGCGATGCCGGCTCGAGCTTTGACACGGCTTCGTTCACGGCTGCAGCGACCTGGGTTACACACCAGTCGAGGTATTTCAGGTCTGCTCCGGTTTCCCCTTTTTCGTTGGTGAACCCGTAAGCATCGGGACAGCTGTGGGCGTGGGTTGCGCCGATCAGCACATTTTCGGGGGCAACTCCGGTGATCAGTTTGCGGGAGCGGTCGCCCAGGTAAGCCGGCCATCCGATGTTGTCGACACTGACGATGGCCACCCTTGTTTTACCATTTTCCAATACAAGTGCACGGACTGTAAGTGCCCCTTGAATCGCTGTAGGCATCACGGGAGTTCCCATGCCACCCGAAATGGGGATAAGGTGATCGGGCGTAATATTTTTCATCGCAGCACCGGCTTTGAAAGTCTGAGCATCAACATTTAACAGAATGCACAGAAGCATGAATGACAGAGAAATAATTTTTATTTTCATAATTGAATAATTAATAATTTGTTGAGATTAATATAGATAAACAGGATTTGAATATAGCCAGGGTATGTATTTCCCCTGCATTTTAAGATCTATTTCGACGCGGTAAGCTCCCTTTTCAAACGGTCCGGAAATGACAAAATGATAGTCATCGCCCGCAGGAATTGATATGGTTTTACCGTCATGGATTAACTTCAATAGTCCCGGCAACGGGGAGCTGACATTGAGTGTCTTCACCTGGTTTGCCTGGATCGAATCACCCAGTAAGGCACCGATGGTATCGCTTTTATTTACAGCATAATACTGGAATCCTTTAGCATCTCCGAGGGACTTAAAGGCGGTAAAAAGATGTCCTTTCCGGATATGGTCAGCGAGTGAGGTTGTGGACAATGAATCAGCAAGTACATAATTCGTAATGTAATTGAACCCGGTCAGGTACGTATCAACCATGAGCTTGAAAACCCAACCGCTTTTATCGGGAGGACCAAAGAGCCATTTGTTCCAGAATTTCACCTCCATGGTATCGAGCGGATGGGCGTTATTCCCCATCCACTGAATCCTCCCATCGCTGAGATATCTGGCTCTTAAATTCTGATTTTCGTGTGAATCAACGGCCGAAAAGCCGACAATTTTGCGGATTTTGTTCAGGGAATCCCACCGGGCCAGGATAGTTGTCTGTTCATTGAAAAACTCCCTTAATACCCAATGGCGGTATTTGTTTCCGTTCACAATGACATTAAAGAGGATCGGAACGGGCGACTGATCTTTTGTGTCGGTATGAAAGTTGTAGATTTCCATACCCTGGTAATCGGGATTGGCCCAGTTATGGGGTTCTTCGGTATGAGCATAAAAGATGATTCCGCCACGTGAAACGATATTCCTGGCAACCGTATCCTTATTGACCTTCCAGTCGATGATAGTTGGTTTTAAGGGCCAGCAATCGAATCCCGATTTTTCACTTCCGGGCTCAATCAGGACTCCGTCATGCATTCCCCTGTAACCCTTGGGCAGCGTATCCAGATCAAAACGGGGATGGTCTGTGAGGAAGATAAAATCGATACCGTCGGCTTTTGCTGCGGGAATGATGTCATACAAAGTCCCTTTACTGTCATGCGACAGATAGCTGTGAACATGCATAACCCCTCGGTAGGTGTTCAGTTTTGTTATTGGAACTTGCTCTTTGCGAAGCTTCGCCAGTTCCGTAACCTCCCTTTCGTATGAAGGATAGGTGACCCAATGATACCAGATTCCGGGTGCAAATGCGATGATCAATAAGATGATGAGCAATCCTGTAATTGATTGCAACGTAATCTTAATTACTTTTTTCATTCAGACTATTTCGTTACAATATCTGTCATCTGGCGGATTAGCTGAACGGTATATTCTCCCATATTAGGTCCGAACCAACCCATTATTTTAGGTTCATATTCGTCGAGATAAAAATAACGTCCGGGGATAATATAACCGACATAGCTACCGTTAAAGCTTGTCACATTGGCGCTGAAACCTTTTGCTGCAAGTCCGTTTTTTATCTGTAGTGCATACTCACCGCTAAAATCGCAGGGTGTTGTGATCCAGATCAGGTTACCGATCCGAAGGGTCTGCAGATAGACGTTTTGGGGGACAGGCATTAGCTTCTCGCTGAGCCAGGTTGACAGGTTTAATTTGGTTGTTGCGCGGATATGATATTCAGGTAAGAACATTTTCAGCGAGAGTGCTGATAAGGTTACCTGATCATTCATCTGCACCTTTGGCAGGTGAAGGTTCAGACTGTCGGCCAGGGACTCTCCAATTAACCGGGGTTTGTCAAATCCTTTTCCCTCTCCCGACGGACTTTGGCTGCCTACTGATCCGCCACAAAAAATGGCGATATCAACGGAAGTTTGCTCCATCTTACGTTCCCAGTAACCCGGATAATCGGCGCTGAATTGCATGTTTTCGTCTCCAAGAGTTGTTGAATGAGCAGAAAATGAACCTATTACAGCTTTTTTCCTGCCAAATTGCTCTATTGAGACAAAAATAAAGTCACTGTTCTTAGTCCCAGATTCACCGGAGAGACGGTTTCTGGTAAAGTTGGCCGCACTGAAATTTCCGGTTCCGATCCGGGCCGGGTGCAAATCAGCAATTGCCGCGGTAACAGCTTTGGAAATCTGGAGAACCATCCATTTCGAAATATTTTTATTCTCTTTGCCGGCGAACTGTTCCCCAATAAACCCTGGTCCCCATCCCCCTAAACTGGAATGGCTGTGCGAAGCGGAATAAAATACCTGGTGCCGCTGAATCCCTTTTTGGGCCAGAAGAAGTGTGACTTCATCAATAATATTGGGAGGCATAATAAGCAGATCTGCCCCAACAATTACAAAAGTTTTATTGTTAATTTTCAATGCAGCTGCTTTGACAAACACGCTGTCGTGCACCCCTGTTGCCGGTTTCCCTTTGCGCGCTCCATAACCTGCGAGAGGTGTCTCTTTGAATTTTCCTTCAAGATACTGATCCTCAGCGTTATTCAGTGAAGGGGTTATGCTGATTTTGGAAAACCCAGCCTCTATTGAATCATTGTTAGCGATAAACGCCGATTTCAGGCTGTCAATCCGGGTTTCAGTTTTATTGTAATAATCGCTCTTATAAAAGGGGGTGCTGTCAACGGAGGAGGTAGAAAGAAAGAAAATTACGAGTAAAATTCCTAAAATACTTCCAAGAATGAGTCCAAATCGTTTCATATTGTTAATCTTTAGGTCGGAACTTGACATTTTATGCAATGATACAATAGAAAAAGGGCGAAAACATGTGTTATTTTATTCATTATCCATCTAATTTTAACACAAACTTATTACAGACAATTTTGTTATCTTGCAAAGTCGCAAGTAAAGCCACAAAGACGCGCAGAGAACAAATATAACTTTACGATATTTAACGGGTTTGTGCAAAACTGACAACACAATAAGAATGAAATTCAGGTATTTATGAAATTTCAATTTGTAATATAACTGTAGTCACCTAAATATTAAGCGCATGAAAGTTGAATTTTTTTGTCCAATCTGGGGTTCGGCTCACCTGCCCCTCAAGGATTTTTTATTCAGGGTTAAAGAGTCCGGTTATGAGGGTGTTGAGTTTGGCTTTCCTTTAGGCAGCGATCTGAAGGATGGGTTATTAAAACTCTCAAAGGAATTTTCGTTACATCTTATTGCCCAGCAATATGGTGCTGTGGGAGAGACTTTTGCTGAGTACAAGGCTGACTTTCAGAATCACCTGGAATATCTTTCTTCTTTCGATCCGCTGTTTATCAACTCACAAACCGGAAAGGACTACTTTTCTTTTGAGCAGAATTCTGAGTTGATCGAGATTGCAAAGACTATTGCCGGAAAGACTGGAATCAGGGTTCTTCATGAGACTCATCGGGGGAAGTTCCCCTTTTGTGTGACCACTACAGCAAAATTTGTTGACGCTTTCCCGGATATTCAATTTACAGCTGACTTCTCCCATTTCTGTGCAGTCTCTGAGTCGTTTCTTGAGGATCAGACTGAAAATCTTGATAAGGTTATCCAACATGCAGGTCATATTCATGCCAGGGTTGGCCACACCCAGGGGCCACAGGTTTCCGATCCCCGGTTGCCGGAATGGGAGGTTGCAGTTAACCATCATTTAAAATGGTGGGATGCAATCGTTGGATTACACCGTCGGAATGGAGATGAAAGGTTTACTGTTTCTCCCGAATTTGG
>CAIOOC010000132.1 GCA_903859795.1 uncultured Bacteroidia bacterium | reverse complement strand
TTCTGTTGTCTAATACTTAAAAATGATTTTACCTGAAATTTTTTCACAAAGAATGTTGAAAATTCTAGACAAGGAATTCGAGGCATTCGAACATTCATTTGATAATGATGTAGCTACTTCAGTCCGTATAAATCCTTTGAAATACAAGGATAAACCTACGCTGGATCAGGTGTGCTATTGCGGTACAGGCTATTTCATTCCACAGCGGCCGTTATTTACAATTGATCCGTTTATCCATTCAGGTGTATATTATGTCCAAGAGTCGAGTTCCATGTTCCTGGAACAGGCCATAAAGCAACTGAAACTTAAACCAGGGGTTAAAGTTTTGGATTTATGTGCATCTCCAGGAGGTAAATCAACACATTTGGCATCGATACTCGATTCCGGAAGTTTATTGGTTAGTAACGACGTAATCAGGGCGCGTAGCCAGATTCTGTCTGAGAATCTAAAAAAATGGGGAAATCCCAATGTGATCGTTACCAATAACGATCCCCAAGATTTTCAAAGATTACCTCAGTTTTTTGATGTGGTGGTCGTAGATGCACCTTGCTCCGGGGAGGGACTTTTCCGTCGTGATTCAAATGCGATACTGGAGTGGTCTCCCGACAATGCCCAATTATGCGCCCAGCGCCAGCAACGCATTCTTGCCGATGTCTGGCCTACAATCAAGGAGGGAGGTATCTTGATTTACAGTACCTGCACCTTTAATCCGGCCGAGAATGAGGAGAATATTCAATGGCTTAGCGAATTTGCTGAGGTTGAGCCAATATCACTAAAAATTGAAGATCATTGGGGAATTACAATTACGCAGGCAGGAGAATTCCCGTGTTACCGCTTCTACCCACATAAAGTTACAGGTGAAGGTTTATTTATGACAGTAGTCAGAAAAACCGGATCTCAATTGCAAATTCAGCAACGGAAAGCAAAAGATAACCCACTATTAGCATCCAAAAGTGAGAAAGAGATGTCCAAATCATTTCTGATTAACGAAGGACTTGAAATACTAAGGTTTGAGGATTCGCTTCTCGCCTTCCCCTACGCCCATATGGCTGAATTATTACAGGTTAAAAATAACCTTCGGATACTACACGCAGGGGTAAAAATTGGTGAGATTAAACAAAAGGATCTTTTGCCTGCCCATGAATTGTCGTTGTCGGTTATCTTAAACCGTTCCTCTTTCCCCGAAATTGAGTTAAACATTGATCAAACGCTTAATTATCTGAAAAGAGACGATATTTCACCTTCATCGGACACTAAAGGATGGAATTTGGTTACCTACCGGAATATTCCAATAGGGTGGGTTAAAAACTTAGGAAACCGATATAACAGTGCGTTTCCCAAAGAGTGGAGAATAAGAATGTCAATTGCTGAGTACCGGGATGAAAAACTCCGGGATGAAATGAAAAGATTTCCTCTTTAAAGAACTAAGAAGCTTCCTGCTACCTCTCTACCAATTTAACATTTTGGTTATCTTATATCCTGCTGCTGAAATCGGCTTGTACAACTCTTTTCCTTCGTTTAATATCTGCCGCATGCTGACCCAAACCAATGATTACGACCCCCACCATGGCGATTATTCCCCCCACCAGCTGGTGTGGCAAAGGCAGGGTCCCAAAAAACAGAAAGGATACAGGAATAATCATTAATCCTTTGGTTGATTGAATGATTGTTCCACGAGAAGCTTCGATATATCTGTATGCCCTGTAGGCCAATATCATTGCCAAAACCGGATCAAGAATTGCAGCAAAGGTCGTATTCAGCAGCGCGTGGCCGGTTACAACGAATTGAGTACCTGAAATAATGACCCAGCCTGTAAAGAAGAGGAGGAGCCAGAATGTCCGGTTAAAACTAAGAATTTCAGGAGTAAGGTTGTTGACTTTGGCACGTACAATAACGGTTGCTGTTGCAGCTCCCAAACAATTTAAGACAACAAGTCCGACACCTGGTATAAAAAAGTCTTTCAGCATCACACTTCCGGAGTAACTGGTAAGTAAAGCTCCCGCAAATACAACAAATATTCCTAAACTTTCAATCAGGGAAAATCGTTCTTTCAAAAAGGTAATACCAAGAATAGTAGTAAAAAGGGGAAACAGATTACCCAGAAATCCGGTAACCGCAGGTTCTGGCATCGCCTTAATAGCGGCATAGAATGTTGAAACAGTAAATATTTCGAGGCATCCCAGTGTCGGGAATATCCACCACATCGACCTTGGTGTCATTCGTAATTTCGAGAAATCCCCTTTCAACCAAACAATTACCAGGTTAATCAGGAATCCGATTAAACACATAAGAAACAAAAACAGTGGCAGTGGGATCTCATTTAGTGCTGCCTTACTGAAAACATACACATTACTAAATGCCAGTGTTGCCAAAATAGTGTAAATATATCCTTCTGCAATTTTATTTTTCATTTAATTATTTCATTTAACTATTTTATTTACAGAGTTTTGCATGTTAAGTATCATTAGATTTCTTTACAATATCATCAAAGTTGGTATTGAAATCGTCAAAGTTGCCAACTTAATCCCCACAGAGGTACAAAAACTTTCGTTGTATCTCTTTAGTTAAAGGAATTAATAACTGGTTTTTTCTATATAAAAACGAAACCGGTGTTCCTTTGGCGCCTATAACTGAACCTTCAGCGAACAACGATAATTTGGTTCGTTGCGTACGAATTGGAAGAGTAACTGTCCCGCTACCTTCAAGCTTTAAGACATAAAAAGCCTTCTTCTCCAATTGCTGCTCAGGCAAAATCGGGCTGAAGAATATGTAATTCTGTTTCCTATCCGAGAATTTATATTTCGATCCGTCAACGGTGATTCCATCAGTATAATTCCCTTCAAATCCGGTAATTACATCTGCGTTGTCGGTTAAAAAAGAGAGCAATCCCCTCCCATTAAAGGAAACAGTATGCCCGTGTACTTTAAAATCAGAAATATCAATAGAATCGGACGGAACTGGATTTCCAGTCAAAACTATGCTGTCATTTTTTAATGAGCGTTGCCAGTCGCCATCCCAATTCTCGGCCTGAGAACGGTAGTGGGGAGTGATTACAATAGTCCCATTGGGAAATGAGGTGGTCAAATAATTTGTTGTTCTGGAAATCACGTCGGTGTTGTCATTTATTCCAGGGAATTTGCCGGAAGGATGGTAGGATCCGATCGTCCTGAGGATTTCAAAAAGAGTCCTCGTTTCATAGCCCAGACTTGAACTTTGATCATCCCGCGGCCTGAATCCGAAATAATATGCTTCACCACTTCCGTTTATGTTTTTAGTCCCTATTAACTGGCTATTGATAAAGGCTACCTTATTGATCGTGTTGCTGCCGGCCACGACTGGGAATGTTCTGTCAACCATGAATTGAGTAAGAATAATCTGTTCAGAAATATCCTTAAGTGCATTCGAAAAAATTATCTTCCTGCCACATGAAATATCACCGAAGTATGTTTTGTGATCATAGCTAACACCAAATAATTTTTCCCATTGTTTCTGACATTCAGCTCCGTCAGTGGTCAAAACTGGTGGCATTCCAAACCACACAACCTTCCCGCCATTTTTTGAAAGATCGTTCATCATTTTTAAGATTTCAGAATCGGGAACAATATCAAACAACGAGACAAGCGTAGTGTATTTCCTGCTTTTGACCTGAATTTTTCCATCAAAAGTGACTTTCCCAAGCTCCATTAATTTGTCGGCAGTGATATAATCGGCGTATCCATATTGCGTCATCCAGCTGCCAAAATTTGAATTTGCCGCGACAAGGTTCATCGGATATAAAATCAAAACATCCGTTTGCCGATGAACTCTCCCATTTAAGAATGATGTAGTTACAGCACCCTGGTCACCAAAGGCTGTTACGATATCATTTCTGCGCGAGGCACATTCGGCGGGCATACCCCAATGTGCGGAATAGGCGTTGTTGTAATCGTTTGTGTTGCCAATAGATGCAGAAAATGCCGCTCCGTAATAATCACGGTCAAGATAACCTCCTTCAGGATGATCTGATCCGTTACCGGTAAAATAGTCACCCCATTTAAAATTGTCATAGCAGGCAGCGGCTGCCTGGTGATCTGTATTTGAGCGGATAAAATTTGGAGTGTATTCATACTTCCAGGAGTTCTGATTATGGGCAGAAAACCATTCATCGCAGGTAGGGCTTTGGGCCCATGTGGCATGCCCTCTTGCAAGCATCTTGTAGCCAAATAATTCTTCCCCATATTTTTTTGTACCGGCACATAAGTCAACCACCTTATTGGATAATAGTTTATAGTAGCGGTCTCGGAATAAGATAGTTTTATGAATATCCTCCGGGGTTTTCCCCATCACATATTGCCGGTCAATCAGCGCTCCGGAATTATTGGAAAATGTCTGGGGACTATTTACAAAATACAACATGTATTTATCCATATTCCCGAATTCGGAACCATACTTCGCGCCAAATGTTTTCATCATGTTTCCGGTCAAATACCGGAAGCTGAACTGACCATTATCCATATGTGATGAATAGAACCAGTCCTGCTGAATATGCATTTCATCGCTGTAAAATGAATTAATTCTGACTCCGGCGTCGAAATATTGTTTTAACAACCCTTTCATAAAATCAAAAGAGTGCGGATCAAAATAGTCTATTTCCGGCGTTTCGTAAACAAGCAAAACAAGTACCCGATCATAACCTTTAAATTCTTCATTTGCTTCGGTATAAACCCGTACCTTTTTTGAGATCCTGTTCCTGTTTCCGGGATATTCCTCCAGTTTTATTTCGCTTTTGATCTCTTTAATATCTTCAGGATTCACAGCAAAATACTCTCCCCCATCGAGGAGTTTTTCTTTGAATGCAAATGCTTTCTTTTCTTTTAATACAATGTTGAATTTCCCCTTATTGCTAGTCCAGGTTTCCTGCTGCCACAGGTCTGCACTGAATTTTCCGGTGACAGAATCTCGCAAAGCAGTTTTAAACTGTACCCAACGACCCGGGCTGGCCCCTTTTTTCACAAAGGAAGAGCCTAATTCAATAGGGTTTATCAAACTCAGTTCAAGTCCTAATCCATATTTACCAAGGTAATCACTGATTTGCTTCATAAGTTTAATGTAATCCTCCGAATCAGGAAGTAACTTGCGAACAGCTTCCTTATCGCCCCGGTAGTGAGCAAAGAAGTTATCATATGCAATAATCACTGTAGATTCACCAAGCGCGACAGTCTCTTTGGCGATATCCTTCAAAGATCTCAGATTTGGTTTGTCAGTCACGCTCATATTGATTTTCTTATCCGGATCGGCAATATCGACCAGCTGCTGATCGCTGGTAAGGATAATATAATTCGCCGGAATCAGGAATTCCCATTGTCCCGGAAATTTCAGTAAGCGTTCCTGAGAGTAACAAATCAGAGCTGAAAACGACAGAATAAAGAGGCAACTGCAAATTATATATTTTCTCATGACAGCAAGAAGTTTAGAGAGGCTATTCCGTCGCTAAATTTATCGCTTTAATTATTAAAATACTAATCATTTTGAACAATTTACTCAGTTAGAAACTTATAATAGTGAGCGACATTGAACCTGAAACAGCGTTTATCGTTGAACTAGCCAGAAATAAAGTTTTTGCATTGAAATATTAGAAGGATTTAAATAGCAAGTTTATTCACAAATCACTAATCAACCCGATGAAATTAACCAGCCTTATCCTTAAGTTGTTAATGTTAATAATGTTTTTCGTATCCGTAAGTCAGTGTAAAACCACCTCAACACATTCTCAGCCAGTGATAGAACCTCCGAAACGAGAGCATAAACCGGAGGCTAAACCAGAGCCTAAACCAGAGCCTAAACCAGTGGTAAAAGTGAAACCGGCGGAGATAGGTATGTCTTTGGAGGATTTTAAACGTAATCCATTTCCATCTCCAATACCAACACCCTCGGCTGAAGCAAGATTAACTGATCGATTTCTAAAAGTGGCATCCAAATTAAAGGATGTAAACAAAATACTTATTTCAGCCCTCGATTCAAACAAATATTCAAGATGGAGCTATTATTATGTTGAAGGAGGCTTTGCTTTGGTTACTCAACTTGAGCGGATAAATGCAAATGGTTTTTCATATGCTGAACCAAACAGATGGGATGATCAATTTACTTCTGGTGCAGGTAAACCATTTTCGTTAAAGGATTACATTAGTGCCTTGTTTCATGCCAGACCAGGATATTACCGATGTATTGTCTTTATTGTTACAACTAAGAATTTTACTACATCTGGTTCACCGCCCGATTCAAATATAGTCGATATCTGGTTAGACAAGGGGTTTAATTATTTACCGTATGAAGTTTTAGAGGCTGATTTTACAGAACAATATACTGTCAATGCTATGATTTATGAGTTTAAGAAGCCCGAAAATGACACGAAGGTAACTCTAATCTTACCTAGTTCAGTTTCTGGTAATAAGCATTTAATTAATTCCGGAATAGCAAAATATCTGCCAGTTGCTCAGGCCGCGTTAAATTTTCATCATGTCGATCCCGATATTCTTTGATTGCCGTCCTTAATC
>CAIOOC010000131.1 GCA_903859795.1 uncultured Bacteroidia bacterium | reverse complement strand
TCCTCAATAGTATTCCAGACATTTAGATAGAGTAATTTATAGGTATAGTAGTCATCATCGACATCTTTATTATGTTTGATGTCTTCCGAAAGTTTCCTATTCAATAAATGAAGTGCATCGCTTAGAATGTACTTAAGACTGTCAACTCCGAATTTTTTATTTAAATTTAAATTTGCCTGTACAAATTGGGAAATATCGTGGTAATAACGATCGGTAAAGGGTTCAATATTATTTTTCATGGTATTAATTTTTACTTTTTATTTGATTATTATTTTTCTTATATGATTGCTTTGTAGAAGGGCAGTCTTTCGTATTTAAAGCGACAGAATCTTCTACATTTTTTGGAATTCGCTGCCACCAATTCGTCGGTTTCTGTTCTTTAATTTCAACGGAGGTACAGAAATAACAATATGCATTTTGAGTTGCAGTCCATCTGAAAAAATCATTCTCCCATATTAGTGTTATACTATAAACATGGTAATAATCCCTGGGGACGGCATTTGAGGTATCACTTTTAAAGGTATCCTTTTCATTTTGGGAATTTTTACCAATCAGGAATTTCACCACTTGTGTTTTAAAATCTGAGTATTCTTTTTCGTCAGGTACATCAATAGGCGAAATCCAGAGAAATTGGCAGCCATGCTGAATTTTGAATTCTGTCCGAACACCGTTAAAATATTCGGCTGACGAACAAGTGTTTTCGGGCAGAGACTCAGGATAGTTTTGTGTGAAAAAGATATCTTCAGGGTGTTTCTTTGACAGTTTAATAATTTCATCATCCATTGTCTGATTTATTGTCCGGAAATAAGATCTGCCGTTTTCGCTTATGAATAACTCAGAAGAAAATTCTTTAACAAAAGAACTATCATCAGCTATTATGTCAGGATTAGTCGGGCAGGACAAAATTGTGTAGACAAATTTCTCGTCATTACCAGGATGAGCAAAAACACTCATTGATGATTGCTGAACTTTTAATAAATAGTTCTGATTATCTCTTTTTTCAAAATGGCAATATTTGACTACCTCTGAGCATTGGAGAAGCTCTAGTAATTGATTGAATTCAAAGGATGTGCTATTCGCTATTTTTTTGATAAACTGATCATATACTTCATTTTCAAAGGAGTCTCGCATCGAATCTAATCTTTGGACGATTATCCGTCTCCTGTCATCCGAATTCAGACAATACTTTACTTGGCTGTCGATACAAGCGAATAATGCGTACAATTGCCTGGATGTTAAATCGCGGCAATATAATTCAAGCACATATTGCCATATTTCTAAACATTGGACTACAAAATCGTAATATTCTCGATCTTTTTTGTAACAGGGACTTTCTTTTGTCTTTAATATCGAACTTTGCAATTCTTCATATAGTCTGACCTTCAGCTCATCAACGTAAAATTTCTCATGTGCTTCTTTCGTTTGACTATTGATTTGCCACATACCATTTGAAAAATGCCAGGAGGATAAATTATTAGCCGAAGTATTTTTGTTTTCGGTAACTTCAGCCATTGATAGGCATGTAATATTTATTTTTTTCATAATTTAATT
>CAIOOC010000130.1 GCA_903859795.1 uncultured Bacteroidia bacterium | reverse complement strand
CTTGGACGCCCCAGCCTCCAGTACCAGGCGAGCCACAGCCCGCAGGGCATCCGGATGTGTCGTAGCCGCCAAGGCGGGCGACCGATCAAACCCCACGTTCGGCTTGATCAGCACGATATCGCCCTTCTTCACGAATCGTTCCATTCCTCCCAAAGCGTCGATGGCCGCGCGGATGACGGGCGAGTGCTCGGTTCCGTGGGCAATGGCCAGAGACGGCAGAACTTTGCTGGCTTCGATTCTGTAGCTGGGCAGGGTGAGACCTTGTTGTTCCTCGAATCCGGGGATAAAATGGTCTTTTTGCCAAAGAGCAGCTCCGCCCACTACTCCTCCTGCAATCAGCGCAGTGGTTGCGCCGACGCGCAAGAGAAATTCACGCCGACTGATGGCAGGCTCTGAACTGGTCTCACCGAACGAAGCGTTTTCTGAGTGATCTTTCATGGGATTTCTCCGGGATTATTGGATTTCGCCCTGGAGGTATTTCTCCACGAATTGACGGGCTTTGGCTCGATCTTCCGCATCGTATGCTCCGCCCAGTTCGCCTTGCCGCTGGTAAATGACTTTCCAGGTGCCAAAGCTTTCCGCTTCAAATATCTGAGCGCCACTAATTCCCGGCACATCCGACGTTTTGCCAAAGCGACTGGAAAACGCCCGGTAGGATTTCCATCCCTCAGCCGCCGCTTCCGGGGTCGCCACCATCACGAAGAACGGCACATTGGCTCCGTCGAAATTGTAGCTGGCCTGAAACACGTTCTTCATGAATGCCTGGCCTTGGGCGTTGTCTTGAATAAACGTCACCGATTCTGGAATCAGTCCCAAATTGGGCAGACGCCGCCGTCCGTCCAAACCTGCGTCGTCCACCGGAATCGACTTGGCCCGGTTCTCCGCCACCGCCGCCGCCAGTTCTGTCGTTCTTGGTTTCTGGTCTGAAGCAAGAATTTGTATATAATACGAGCCTTGCCGGAAATAATAGCCCAATTCGCCCGCGTAACCATCAGAAACGTATGTCAACAGCCTGCCCTTCGGATCTCGTTCCAAGGCGAAAATGCCGAACGCGTTAATCGGGGTATCCATCCGAAACTCAAAAACGTCCACAAAGCTCCCTTCCAAACCAATCACCGAAAAGGAGCGTGAGCGCAATTGCTGAAAATTGAAACCGACATAGGCTGGAGCGCGGCCGTCGATTTTCTCAAACAGAGTGTCGGCGGAATAGAATTCGGTCTGGCCCATAGGCGCCAACCTATTTAACCCATACAGGCGATGATAATGTAGTGGATGTTGATAACAGCATTACTTTTTATGAGGCGCTGAGACATCATAATGTTCCTGCCGAGATGCATATTTATCCGAAGGGAAACCATGGTTTTGTTCTTTCAATTCCAACTGAAGAGTGGATGAAGCCCTTGTTTCAATGGATGGAAGCAAATGGTTGGATGAAATAACCTGAATTGTAAAAAGAAACTTTTGCGATCCGGGTCATGTTGCCGCCAGAATTACCCACCTATGATTCAAAACCTACATTCAGTAGCGATTACCCCTATTCTTTATTTATCCACTCCTCATCCGACGACCTGGAGTCCTGTGATGATTTACGTATTAAATTTTCAAAATTTGATCTAATGAGTACTTTTCAATCAACCGATGCTTCTCAACCTCCGGGTTCCTGTAAATTCGCGATTTATAAACAGATGCTGGTAGCCCTCATTTTTCTTTTTATGCCGTCAATCACACTATGTCAAACTATTGATAATGGAAGCCTGGTTAGGAGTGATTTTACAAATCCTCCGGCATCAGTCAAAATACATACCTGGTGGCACTGGATTAATGGGGCCATTACAAAAGAAGGGATTACCAAAGACCTTGAATCGATGCAACGGCAAGGTATTTCGCAGGCAACTATTTTAAATGTAGGGCTTTTTGATGGTAGAAATTTTAGTGTGCCGCAGGTGATTTTTGATAGTCCGCAATGGTATGAAATGTTCAGGTGGGCACTGCATGAGGCAAGTAGGCTCAAAATAAAAATAGGGGTTCACAATTGTGATGGCTGGAGTTCGAGCGGTGGCCCGTGGATTTCTCCTGAAATGTCGATGAAACAATACGTATGGACTAAAACTATTTTGGAAGGTGGAAAAACAGTCAACGTACGATTGAAACAACCGATGGCAAAAGTGAATTTCTATAAAGATGTCGCCGTGGTAGCCTTTAAAACAAGCTTAACAAACAATTCCTTTCAGAAAGCCAACCCCAAAATAATGGTTAACGACTCCATTGACGGGGGTATTCTTTCCGATGGTAATCAGGTAAGCGGGTTTGATATGCGAAGGGGAGATTTTATTACAATGAATTTTAATCACAAATTTGCTGCAGGTAGAATAGCAATTTATGTCCGCAGGCCATTTATGTGGCGTAGTATGGCAAACTTTAACAGTAAT
Source organism: uncultured Bacteroidia bacterium (assembly GCA_903859795.1). Classification (GTDB taxonomy): domain Bacteria; phylum Bacteroidota; class Bacteroidia; order Bacteroidales; family Prolixibacteraceae; genus JAAFHB01. The sequence goes on along the minus strand of CAIOOC010000130.1, from coordinate 1,775 downwards.
TTTATTTTGTCTGTTTCAGATGATGGCAGAAATTACAAAAAAGTACAGGATATTGAAATTGTCGGTTTAAATAAGTTTGAAATCATTCCGGTTTCAAATTTGAAAAGCAGGTTTTACAAACTTCAGGTTCGAGATTTTTCAAGCGTTGACCCTCAATATGAATTTACGTTGGCAGAGGTTGAACTATTAGGCAAAAACGACCCTCAACCTAATTTTTCTGCTATTCCTTATTTTTTGGAGAAAACCGTTTCGCTTAAATCTTCAGAAAAAAGCCATTTCGATGCAGCCGAAAACTCAGCAACACAGAATTTGATACCGGATGAAAACAGTGTGGTGGACATCACAAAAAATATGGGGGCTGATGGTTCACTTTCATGGGCTGCACCTGCTGGAAATTGGAGTATTATCAGATTTGGATATACCACTACAGGTAAAAAGAATGAACCGGCTACCAAAGAGGGAACCGGATTTGAATGTGACAAAATGGATACGGCCGCTTTAGGTATGCATTTCAGAAGTTTTCCTCAGAAGCTTGTTCACGAAGCAGGGCATTACAACGGCAACACATTTAAATTTCTTCTTATTGACAGTTGGGAGTGTATGTACCAAAACTGGACTGCCGGTTTTTTGCAGGAGTTCGAAAAGCAGCAAGGTTACAGTCTGATAAAATGGATTCCTGCCCTTTGTGGCGAAACAATTGGAAGCAGCCAGTTAACCGAAGGCTTTTTATACGATTTCCGAAAAACCATAGCCAACCTGATTGAGAAAAATTATTATTTGTATTTCAGTATTTTATGCCATAAAGTGAAACTGGAGATGCACTGCGAGGTAATTTATGGCGATGCCGGTTATCCTCCTGTTGATGTTTTAAAATCGAATACTTATGCCGACTTGCCCATGTGGGAATTTTGGGCTGGTCCGCCTCCTGCCAGGAATTTCCCTGAACCGTATGTGCCTCAATCGCGCATTGCAGGTAATTTGCCCTCCTATGCAGCAAACTGTTACCAATTGCCAATTGTTGCAGCCGAGTCATATACAAGCTGGGCACACTACAGTGAATCGCCATTCTACCTTAAGCCTTTTGGCGATCGGGCATTTTGTCAGGGTGTTAATCAATTGATTCTGCATAGTTACGTTCATCAGCCAACTGACCAGATTCCGGGAATGACGCTGTCAAGGTTTGGAGCGCATTTAAACCGGCACAACTCCTGGTGGTCAATGACATCAGACTGGTTTACCTACCAGAACCGGGTTCAGTATCTGCTGCAGAAAGGCGAAACGGCAAGCGATGTTCTGTACTTTCTAGGTGATCAGCTTCCTCAGTTTACAGGTAATCAAACTGTGAACAAACTCCCTTTTGGATATCGTCCTAACGGATGTAATTTCGATGTGTTGCAGAACAAAACAAGCGTAAGAAATGGGAAAATTGCCATTTCTCAGCTTCAGAATTTTGCACTTTTAATACTTCCGGACAATCCAGATATAGAACTCGCGAGTCTGAAGCGCATTGCTGAATTGGTCAGCGAGGGAGCTGTTATCTATGGAAAAAAACCAAATAATTCGCTTTCACTTAAAGGTAAAGGCAGGGATCATACCGCATTTAAAGATCTAACGGATAAACTGTGGGGAATGCAGATAGATGAACCTTTTGGTGAGAAGAATTTTGGCAAGGGAAAGATCGTTTGGGGAAAACCGATTGATCAGGTTTTAAAGGAATTAAAATATTTACCTGATCTTGAAACTAATTTACCTGATTCGCTGAACTTGCAGTATAT
>CAIOOC010000129.1 GCA_903859795.1 uncultured Bacteroidia bacterium | reverse complement strand
TTGACATTTTGAATGCCATTTGGTGAGGGTTTAGTATGGTTAACTTCACAGACCTCGTGTCCTGCGAAGTTAACCATACTGGAACATGCTTTATCTTTAGACAATTCCCCATACTTTCCGGAGAAACTCAACAAAAGCCTTTTTAATTTTTCTTCTGTGAATTTCATGATATATTTTCTCATTCTGACAATGTTTACAAGTCGCTGAAGAGTATTAATCATCTAACTTTAATTAGCGCATATACCAACAATCTCACTGAGCAAAGTTCTCACATCTTCGAAAATTTCAACCTCTGTCATAGCATTCGCAATATCATATTTAGAGATACTAAATTGCTGACAAATATTTTCAATAATTGGTTTACTATCATCAAAGAGAGGACGAATTGGTGCTGACATATCAGATTGCAAATAATCTACATTGAATACAATTCCATGATTAATCTGACAATAACTATGAACTTCTTCTATGGTTACCCCCGCAACTCTAGCAATTGCATTTGGGCAAATTAAATAACTCTCAATTTCCCATCTACGCCACATTCTAAATCTTAATTCATTGTTTCCTTGAATAAAATCTGCGAATCCAATAATAGTTAAGGTTCTATTTGTGTTTTCATACGGATAACTATCCCGGTCAGACAAGCTAATGGCCTTAACTTCTGGTATACTATCAATCAGGTGAATAAAGAGATTCTTACGTTCTATATGTTTGCTTGCATGAGGCCATTCAGTTAAGTTTTCAGGCCAAACAATATTAAGCTTTGCTGCCCATATCTTTAGAAAATTAACATCACTTGCATTCTCCGTAAAAAGGATTCGTTTACCCTTTTGAATTTTATTAATTATTGGTGAATACTCTGTACCTAAACCCGACAATACCAAGGTTTTTTGATCTTCAAATCTTAAATAGCTTGTATTTCTGCCATTAACATGCATTATAGAAACTGGTTCTGCATTTTTTACAACCTCGGAAGAATGTGTTGCAATTAAAACTTGTTTGTCAAAAGCATTAGCAATTTCACGCAAATCTTCAACTAAACCGGATTGAAGAGAACAATGCAAATGAGCATCAGGCTCATCCAAAAGGAGCAAGTTGATTTCAGGATTAAGTGCAAAAGTGTAAACACTCAACCATTGAAGAAAGCCAGAACCTTCGACCATTATATCTCTTTGATTATAATTTGGAAACCTTTTAAATCGATTACGAATAAATTCTCCCTTTTCAAAATCAACTTTGACATAATTGTGAAAGTTGGGATTAAAGCGCTGAGGGCTAATTTGACCCATAAATGTTGAAAATATAACCTGGTTGAGTTTTTCGTAAGGATCAGTATTTCTTATTTCTGCTAATATCGGTCTAGGAATTCTTCCTCTAATATCTTTATGTAAATCTCTTTTTCGTTGATTTTCATTGAACAAATCAATAATTGTATTTCTCAGAACAGCACCGGCCAAACCTCTTCCAATTAATCTTCTACGATCTGCTACCGATACCCATGATTCTTTATCCGAAATGCCGGCAAATGGAGGAAGATAAGCTATCGTCGGAATTCGATCTTGAGGAATAAGATTGGTCGCGGTTGTTTTAATGAATAACCTTTCCTGAGCTAAAGCTAGCCCAATTTCTAAAAAACAATTGGGCTTACCTTCAAT
>CAIOOC010000128.1 GCA_903859795.1 uncultured Bacteroidia bacterium | reverse complement strand
GTTATAAAAATTAAACAGCTTGAAATTCAAAAGGATGAAGTAGTCCTGGAGTTCACAGTCAGCGATACAGGTATCGGAATCCCTCAGGAGAAGATTGACACTCTATTTAAACCATTCAGCCAGGTAGATCCAACGACAACACGAAAATATGGTGGTTCGGGATTAGGTTTAGCAATCAGCCAGAATCTGATAAAACTGATGAACGGAGATATCAAGGTGAACAGCGTAATCGAGCAGGGATCGGTTTTTACCTTTACAATTAAAACCTCATATAATCAAAAAGATGAGCAGCCTGATAGTATTTCTTCGAATCAAAAGGTAATAAAAGGGAAAAAGATACTTATTGTTGATAACCATCAAACCAATAATTCAATTCTGTCAACTTTATTCAGGAATCTGGGGCTGGAAACCTTTTCTGTAAATTCTGCAGAAAAAAGTATAAAGCTGCTTCAGGAAGTCGGCGATTTTGATCTGATTGTAATCGATAACGAACTCCCCGATATTCCAGGAATCGAATTGGTATCTGAGATTAAAAAGTTAAAAAACTGCATTAATCTTCCTCAAATTCTGGTAACCTACCCTTACATGTCAGAGTCCGGATTTAGGAATGACAATAGATTTCAGATCCGAATTAATAAGCCGATAAAACAATCACAACTTATACTGCATGTCACCAATTTATTATCGGGACTTAACAGTGCAGTAACTCAAAATAACCTGCAAACAAATCAATTGAAAATGCTAAATGAAAAGTACCCTTTGAAGATTCTTGTGGCTGAAGACAATGCTATAAATCAAAAATTAATTCTTAGGCTGTTTCAAGTTCTGGGATATAATATCCAGATTGCGGCAAATGGATATGAAGTAATCGAAATACTCAACCGTATGAAAATCGACATTGTCTTTATGGACATTCAAATGCCGGAAATGGACGGCCTTGAGACGACCAAATGTATTATTGAACAATGGGGAAAACTTAAACCATTAATAGTTGCAATGACCGCAAATGCAATGCAGTCTGATAAAGAGAAATACCTCGCTGCAGGCATGGATGATTATATAAGTAAGCCTTTGACAATTAACCAGGTAAGCGCCGGAATTGAAAAATGGGCATTATTATGCAATAAGAAATAGTCACTCAGATTAACAATTAACCAGAAACTGCTGAAATACAGAATCAATTAAAGCGAATCATTTATGAAAATAGGTATCGAAGGTCAACGTCTTTTTCGCAAAAAGAAACATGGTATGGACATGGTCGCACTCGAATTGATCCGTAATCTTCAGGAGATCGATCACGAAAACGAGTATGTGATTTTTGTTAAACCGGACAGTGATTATAAGGTTTTACAACAAACCCCTAATTTTAAGATTGTTCAGCTCAAAAGTGGATTTTACCCGTTCTGGGAGCAGATTTCACTTCCCAAGGCTGCAAGAAAAGCCGGTTGCGAAATTCTTCACTGCACAAGCAATACAGCTCCGGTGAACACGCAGATTCCCTTAGTTGTAACACTTCATGACATTATTTACATGGAAAGCAGTTATCTGAGGATTTTGCAGGGTAGTGGTACACTTTATCAAAAAATCGGTAATATTTACCGGCGTCTGGTCGTGCCTCGTATCCTTAAAACAAGCAGAAAAATCATTACTGTCTCCCATTTTGAAAAAAACAGGATTGCCCAATTTTTTGGAATTTCAGGAGACAACCGTCTGACAGCGGTTTATAACGGTGTCAGTGAGCATTTTAAACCGATAACTGATCAAATTGAATTGGATCGTGTCAAAACAAAATACAATCTTCCTGAACATTTCTTCTTTTTCCTCGGTAATACTGATCCGAAAAAGAATACAAAAGGGGCTTTAAAAGCCTTCTCCGAATTCCTGAAAATTTCCAAAAGTGATATTCAACTGGTGATGCTTGACTACGACAAGGGGGAACTTGAAAAACTGCTTGAGGAGATAGATGATAAAACATTAATCTACAGGATTGTATTAACCGGCTATGTTGTTAATACTGATTTACCAGCTATTTACAGACTGAGCGAGATTTTCTTATACCCTTCATTACGAGAAAGTTTTGGAATTCCAATGCTTGAAGCTATGGCATGCGGAGTACCGGTAATTACCTCCAATACCTCCTCAATGCCTGAAATAGCTGGCGATGCAGCATTGATTATCGACCCGTTTAAACCCGAAGAAATCACCGCAGCTATGATACGGCTTATAAATGACAAGGATTTAAGAACACACCTAATTTTAAGGGGATATGAACAGGCGGCACGGTTCTCATGGCGATCTATGGCTCAAAACGTACTGGAAATCTATCGCGAAATAGGAAAAAAATAGTATCAATATTAACCTAATTGGTTGAAATGAAAAAAGTAATCACTTATGCCAGCTATTTTTTTGACTATCTAAAACATGGTGACTTTGTCTCTATCATTTCAGCAATTAAATATGTACTAAATAAGAGTTCGCATGGTTCTGATCGTATAATCAGGACATCATTGGGAACTTTCTTTTGCAGGAAAAACACAAATGATTTTCAATTCGCCAATTACTATTATGAATGGGGAGTAAAAAAATATTTACTCGATCACAGGAATGAATTCACTCTTTTCATCGATGGTGGCGCTTGTATTGGTAGTTACAGCATATTGCTTTCACGTTTTAAAATACCCTGCATTGCCTTTGAACCAATACCAGCAAATTTTGGTGTGCTGGAAAAAAATATTGAATTAAACAATTTAAGATCAATGATTACACCGTTTCCTTTAGGATTAGGAGATAGAAATTCAATGGAACAATTTACTTTTGATCCCATAAATACCGGAGCATCTCATTGTGGCAATGAAACCGATTTGCCCGGTTGTGTTGCAGAAATCAGTACATTTGATTCTCTGATCGGCAAATTAAATATTAGTTTAACAGAAAAGATCATGTTTAAACTCGATATTGAAGGGATGGAAGTAGAGGCGATATTGGGAGCTGCCGGTTTTATAATGAAGTATCCTCATATTACGTTCATCGTGGAGGATAAACATACTGGTCAGAACCCTATTAAAAACACTTTGAATAAACTTGCTTCTTTTGAATTCGGGGAAATTGATGAATTTAATTTTTATGCAAGAAAAATAGTTTAGTATTTACCTAATATTTGAAGAAATATGCTGGTTACACAAATCATATTCTGGCTACTGCTTTTGGTGGTGTTTTATGCCTATATTGGTTACGGAATTTTACTTTTCGTAGTCGTCCGGGTACGGCGAATACTTGGGTTAGCTAAAAAGCGGGTGTTTGATTCTGCTTACGAACCTGAAGTAACCCTGTTCATTGCTGCCTACAATGAAAAAGACTTTGTAGCTGAAAAAGTAAAGAACTCCCTGGAACTTGAATATCCCAGGGAGAAATTGCATATCGTATGGGTAACCGATGGATCAGATGACGGGACTCCTGACTTGTTGAGGCAATACAAAGAGGTTGAAGTCCATCATCTGCCTCAGCGAAGCGGGAAAATTGGAGCGATGAATCGGGGAATGAAATTAGTTGAAACTCCTGTTGTTGTCTTCTGCGATGCAAATACAATGTTAGGCAAAGAATCGATCCGCAGGATAGTAAATCTTTTCAGCAATCCCCAGGTGGGGTGTGTGTCAGGCGAAAAACGGATTTTCGGGAAGGAAAAAGAGGCTGCCGCAGGAGCAGGTGAAGGGCTCTACTGGAAGTATGAATCACAATTAAAGAAGTGGGATGCTGAGCTTTATTCTGTTGTTGGCGCTGCCGGAGAATTATTTGCCATCAGAACGGAATTGTACCAGGAAGTTGAAAAGGATACCCTGCTCGACGATTTTATCATCTCGCTGAGGGTTGCCATGAAAGGATATACAATTCAATACGATCCAGAAGCTTACGCCATTGAAACTGCCTCAGCAAACGTTAAGGAGGAACTTAAACGTAAAATCAGGATTTCAGCTGGAGGCATACAATCGGTGGTCAGACTTTGGTCGTTATTAAATATTTTCAAATACGGAACTCTGTCATTTCAGTACATTTCACACAGAGTGCTTCGATGGACACTTGCTCCAATCTCACTCTTGTTTCTGATACCCGCAGGAGCCGTTTTAGCAATAAATGAAGGAATTCTTGATTTAGGATTTTACAGTATCCTTTTCTGGCTTCAACTTTTATTTTATTTTAGCGCTATATTTGGTTGGTATCTCGAAAATAAATCGATCAGGATAAAACTGCTGTTTGTTCCCTATTACTTTTTCATCATGAATTTATCTGTATTTCTTGGTTTAAAAAGGTATTTAAAAGGTTCACAATCTGTAAATTGGGAACGCGCTAAACGCGGAAAATAGTTTCAAAGTATTTTTTATATGGTAAGGATTCCTGCTATAGTACTTTGTTTATTCATGTGGCTTCCGAATAAATTCGTTCTTGGTCAGAAATCAAGTTACAGGATTGATGTGGACAAACTTTTAGTTGATGCCAGTGATCCAGTTTACCAGACTGTCAAGGCAGGAGATACACTTTTGTTCGTTGCTGGAAGCCGTGATCATCTGTTAATCAAAAACTTTCAGGGAGCCCCCGGGAAGCCGATTGTTATGATGAATACAGATGGGGAAGTTATCATTGACACAGATAACTACTACGGGATATCCATTCAGAATTGCCGGTATATAAAGTTTAGCGGGAATGGCGATCCCCATCAAACCTATGGTATTCAGGTAAAACGCGTTGCCAATGGTGCAGGGATTGGGATCGGCAATATGAGTTCCGATTTTGAGATTGATCATATATCAATTGAAAACACCTCCATTGGGGCAATCTATGCTAAAACCGATCCTGACTGCACTTTAACCTCCGTCAGAGGTGTGTTTACCCAATATAACACAAATATCCACGATAATTATATTTCAAATTCGGGGAATGAAGGGTTATATGTCGGATGTTCATATTATGGCGGTCAGACGATCCAATGTAACGGACAAAATGTAGTTGTAATGCCCGGTTTACTCGAAGGTGTAAAGATCTATAACAATACAATTAAAAATTCAGGTTGGGATGCGATCCAGGTAAGCTCTGCCACAAAAAACTGCCAGATTTATAACAATACAATTGAATTTGATAGTCAACAAGAGACAGCAAATCAGATGTCAGGGATATTGATTGGAGGGGGTACAAAATGTGATTGTTTCAACAATTTCATTAGCTCAGGTAAAGGGGATGGTATAGAATTTCATGGGCTTGGCGGATCAAGAATTTTCAATAATATTATTGTTGACGCCGGTCTTAATTTCACTCCGGGCGATCCGACTCAGATGAAACACGGTATTTTTGTAAGTGATGTATCAATTGAAAACGATTCTACCCTTTATATACAGCACAACGACATAATCAATCCAAAATCTGACGGCATCCGTTTTTCAAGTATCAAGAGTAAAAACAACCTGATCGCTTCAAATGTAATTATCAATCCCGGAAATTACGATTATTATCAAAATGGAAATACCCGATTCAAGGGGGTGGATTCATACATTATGATCCAGAATACCGGAACAAATGTGGTTAACCAGAATAATTACCTCGCCAGAAATGCAAATTCGGCAGGTTTTTCTTCACTGAATATGGAATTGCCGGAGGATTTTATTCCGGTTTATCCCTCCCCATTGATTAATCAGGCTGAAATTGACAGAAATATAAACTTTGATTTTGCCGGTAAACCACGTCCATTCGGAATAAAATCTGATATAGGCGCTTTCGAGGCTGAATATGATCTGACTTTGGCTGCCCCCATCGAACAAAAAATTGAGCAGAATCAGTTCAGATTATTGCGAAACCCGGTAACTGATTTATTGATTATCAGTATTCCAAGATCATCAAATTCTCCGGTATTTGTGAATATTTACAACCTTGTAGGAGAAATGATCTTTCAATCTAAACAAGTCCAATTACCATCTTTAAACACAACTGTTCAGGTGAACATATCAGCAATCCCCACAGGAACATATATTTATACAATTCGTACAGGTGAGGATGCAGGATCGGGAAAATTCATAAAAAGGTGATTCCGGATCTTCTCCAATTATGTGCTAAATAATTTCTCTTATAATCAACAGAAAATTGATTACAGAATTGTATTTCTTCATAAATCACAATAGAACAATGTTTATATTTGTTAATAATTTAAAACTAATTCCGTAAAAATTATGAAAGTCGCAATTGTTGGAAGTGGATACGTGGGGCTGGTAACCGGAACTTGCTTCGCCGAGGTAGGGATTGAAGTGATGTGTGTTGACGTTGACACAAAGAAAATAGAAAATCTAAAAAACGGAATTATCCCTATTTATGAGCCGGGGCTCGAGGATATGGTTCACAGGAACATGAAGAAAGGAAGATTGCAGTTTACTACCAATATCTCCGAAGCTCTCGAAGATTGTGAAGTGCTATTTACAGCTGTTGGGACTCCCCCTGACAAGGATGGAAGTGCTGATCTTCAGTATGTTTTAAGTGTCGCCAGGGATTGTGGCCGAAACATGAAGGATTACATACTGATTGTTACAAAAAGTACAGTTCCTGTAGGTACTGCTCAGAAAGTAAGAATGGCATTGCAGGAGGAATTGGACAAAAGAGGTGTAAATATCCCGTTTGACGTGGCATCAAATCCTGAGTTTTTGAAAGAGGGGGCGGCGATCGACGATTTTCTGAAACCTGACCGTATCGTGGTCGGCCTTGATTCTCCACGTGCAGAGGAGTTAATGAAGAGCCTCTATAAACCATTTACACTGAATGGACATCCCATTATCTTTATGGACATCACTTCAGCTGAAATGACCAAATATGCAGCAAATGCAATGCTTGCCACCAAAATCAGTTTCATGAACGACGTTGCAAACCTTTGCGAGATTGTAGGCGCCGATATTAACATGGTTCGTAAGGGGATTGGCTCTGACTCGAGAATCGGCAATAAATTCATCTATCCGGGGATTGGCTACGGCGGATCATGCTTCCCTAAGGATGTAAAGGCACTGATTCATACCGCAGAGGATTTCAGTTATGAACTGCGCGTTTTAAAAGCTGTTGAAGCAGTTAACCAGGATCAAAAGTCGGTACTTTATAATAAGATTATGAAGTACTTCAAAGGTGACATCAAAGATAAAACAATTGCGATTTGGGGGTTATCGTTTAAACCTCAAACCGACGACATGCGGGAAGCACCATCGCTCGTGATTATAAAAAAATTGCTTGATGCCGGGGCAAAAGTTAAGGCATACGATCCGGTGGCAATGAACGAGGCAAAACATACGCTGGGTGAAAGTATAACCTATTCTGAAGATCAGTATGAAGCACTTATTGATGCTGATTGCCTGGTACTTGTAACCGAGTGGCCTGAATTTAAGGTTCCTAACTTCAACATTGTAAGGAAATTGCTGAATCAGGCTGTTGTCTTTGACGGAAGAAATATCTACGAAATAGAGGAAATGAAACGTAAAGGATTCGACTACTTCTGCATCGGTATCGATACAACCAAGTAATTTTTGTCAGCCTACTAACACTCCGGGACTGTTTATCAGTAAATAGTTCCGGAAAATCTAATAAGCAAAAAGATTATGATTAAAAAAAAGGTATTAGTCACCGGTGGAGCGGGTTTTGTCGGATCTCACCTGTGCGATCGTCTTCTCAAAGAAGGCAATGAAGTGGTTTGCCTCGATAATTATTTTACCGGACAAAAGCAGAATATTGTCCATCTGATTGATAATCCGTACTTCGAGCTTATCAGGCACGATGTCACAATGCCGTTTTTTATCGAGGTGGACGAGATCTACAACCTGGCCTGTCCTGCTTCGCCCGTTCATTATCAGTACAATGCCATAAAGACGATGAAAACCTCCGTAATGGGAGCAATCAACATGCTGGGACTTGCAAAACGTATAAAAGCCAAAATTCTTCAGGCTTCCACTAGCGAGGTATACGGTGATCCCCAGGTTCACCCCCAGATTGAAAGTTACTGGGGCCATGTTAACCCAATCGGTGAGCGATCCTGTTATGACGAAGGGAAGCGATCGGCTGAGACACTATTCGTTAACTATCACAAACAGAATAATGTTAAGATCAAAATAATCAGAATCTTCAATACTTATGGTCCGCGAATGCACCCCCATGACGGAAGGGTCGTATCCAATTTTATCGTCCAGGCTTTGCAGGGACAGGATATAACGATTTATGGTGACGGTCAGCAAACCCGAAGTTTCCAATATGTTGATGATCTTGTTGAAGGTATGATTCGGATGATGGCTTCACGTGATGAGTTCACAGGTCCTGTAAACATTGGCAATCCAAATGAATTTACTATCCTTCAGCTGGCAGAACATGTAATAGAACTTACCAATTCAAAATCAAAAATTATCAGAATGCCACTGCCTCCTGATGATCCTACTCAGCGTCAGCCTAACATTACTCTGGCTAAACAGGAGCTGGACTGGGAACCAAAGATTCAACTCAAGGAAGGATTAGTGAAAACAATCGAGTATTTTGCTTCAATTATCTGATGTATAATAGGATTTTTGAAATTTAATTATTTGAAAATGAGGATACTTATTACCGGGTCAAATGGTCAGCTCGGAAACGAAATCAGATTACTTGCAGAAAATTACCCTGAATTCGAATTTATATTTACCGACATCGACGAGCTCGACATCTCCAATCCGTTAAAAGTTAATGCATACTTTGAGGAAAACCTACCTAAGGTTGTGATTAATTGTGCAGCTTATACTGCTGTTGATAAGGCAGAATCCGATGAACAGATCGCTTGGTTGATAAATTCAGCCGCAGTCGAAAACCTCTCGAAATCAGCCGCGACATTTGACGCCTTAATGATTCATATATCAACTGATTACGTCTTTGATGGCAAGGCATGGGTTCCTTATGTTGAGACAGATCAAACAAACCCGCAATCGGTCTATGGCATGAGTAAACTGGCAGGCGAAGAGTCGGTCTTCAAATTTGCCGGTAAAGGGATAATTTTACGTACTTCGTGGTTGTATTCTGCCTTTGGAAATAACTTCGTGAAAACAATGATCAAATACGGTAGCGAACGGGAAGAACTTAACGTTGTCTGCGATCAGATTGGAACACCAACATATGCAAGAGATCTTGCAATTGTCATCCTCGAAATAATACCCACTGCCAGCCAACAGGAAGGTGTTAATCTATACCACTATTCCAATGAAGGAGTGGCAAGCTGGTACGATTTTGCCCGTACTATTATTTCATTCTCAGAAATCACATGTGATGTCAAACCAATTCAAACTAAGGATTACCCTGTACACGCAGTAAGACCTTGCTTTAGCGTGCTAAACAAATCGAAAATCAAGGAAACCTTTAACATTCGGATCCCTTATTGGAGAGATAGTGTTAAAGAATGCATTTTAAGACTCAAACAACAGAAAAACTAACACTTTTAATATGGCAGTTATCGACTGGGAACAATTCAATGACAATTTTCAATATTATGATAAATCAATCATACTTGAAGTTATCAATATCTTTTTTGAAGAATACGATGATAGGATCGCTACCCTTCAAAAAAACATTAATGAAAATGATTTTGCTAGCCTCGCTTTTAATGCTCACAGTCTTAAAAGTGTGATTGCCAACTATATGGCGCCAAGTGCCTATGAATGCACACGAAAGCTTGAAGAATTGGCTAAAAATAACTCCGGGGATGGTATAAAAGAGGTTTTTTCGCAATTGAAAAGTACAACACAGGAGCTAATCCATGAATTGGGAGATTACGTTCAGAAATTGGAATGATTATTTCATGGATTAAATAAATCCTTGTGATAAAAGCCCAAAATATTCTGGATCATAAGGCAATAGGATTCTGCTCTTTTATCTGAAGGCGATTGCTCAAGAAACAGTGTAAACTGGTTAAGCGCCTCTCCCCATCTTTGGAGCTTAAAATAAATTTCACCCTTCAGAAACAGTACTTCGCTCCGTTTCTCAACAGGTTGATTATTGAGAATTTTCAGGGCTTCGTCTGGTCTGTTCTCCTCAAGCGTTATCCTGGCTTTGCTTATAATATCTTCATAATCAATCATTTTACAACTGATTTAAGAAGTTTTCCCAACTGAAAAGCTGCTGATTTTGTAAGATCGGAAGAATTTCTGATTGCCTCTTCAAGAGCAAGTGGTCCGCTTGTGATTGAAAAGATCCCGTCAAACAGCTCTGACGCTTCCTGTTTAACACTCCCTCCGATCGCTATAACCGGGATTCCGGCACGGCGGGCTGCGCGGGCAACAACTGCAGGACCTTTACCCTGGCAAGTCTGAATATCTATACACCCCTCCCCTGTGATCACCAGATCACAATTTTCCAAATCGTCCAATACCCCAAGAAGCTCAATAATCAGCTCTGCTCCACTTACGATGCGTGCGTTTAAAAACGCGATCAGGGGAATTGCTATCCCGCCTGCAGCACCTCCTCCTGACATTCCCACCAGGTCTTCATTCGAATATTGGGCCAATACTTCAATGTAATTTCTTAATCCACGTTCCAGATCATGAACCATCAGATTAGTTGCACCTTTTTGAGGTCCATAGACTGCAGCTGCTCCATCCGCTCCAAGCAATGGATTGGTTACATCAGTTGCCACCACAATTTCGCAATTCAAAATGTTCGGTAGTATATTTCCGGCGTTAATGCTTTTTAACCGGATCAGACCATCACCACCTTCAGGAATTTCAACTCCAGAGTTATCAGTCAGGCTAAACCCGAGTGCTTTTAACATCCCTATTCCACCATCAACCGTAGCACTCCCCCCTATTCCAAGAATAATCTTTTGAGCTCCGTTCTTAATTGCTTCCAACATTAATTCTCCGGTTCCCTGTGAAGAAGCCACCATTGGATTTAATTCATTGTTAATCAAAAGCTTAATCCCGGATGCTTCAGCCATTTCAATGATAGCACACATCGACTCAGGAATCCACCCATAACGTGAATCAATTAACCTGCCTAACGGATCGTGCACCTTAACAGGAACGAAAATACCGTTCAACCCCTTAATCAGCAATTCATTGGTGCCATCTCCTCCATCAGCAAGGGGATGTTTTATGATCTCATATGTATTATCTGCCTGAAGAAGACCTTCTGCAATTGCGTTTGCAAATTCAGAGGCTGAAAGCGAACCTTTCAT
>CAIOOC010000127.1 GCA_903859795.1 uncultured Bacteroidia bacterium | reverse complement strand
TTGCTGAAAGCCACCTGTATACCCCTGATAAGAGTAATTTCCAAGAAGCAGGTCATTAGTTTGCCTGACACGGTCTTCGTTCAGCTGAAGGTAAGTTCCGAACAGGCTGATCGAATTGTTTGGATTGAACCTGTAATCAACAGTTGTTATAAGTCCTAACCTGTTTGTTAATGACGAATATTTTCTGGTGAGAAATTCGGGAAAAACCTGCGTCATTTCGGCATTTGGTCCCTGTGCCGGACCTAATGTAGCATTCTCTACAAGCCGCGAGGCATTGTTACCTGCATAGGTGTTCTGATAACTACCCGAAAAAATAACCCCCAATTTTTTATTTAGGAACCTGTTTCCGATTGTGAGACTATAATTGCTGTTTACCGGGGATTTTTTAGTGGAAGTAACCAGGTTTTGGTATGGGAAGGCAGATATTGGAGCTTCGATGCCGGTTCCCAGGATTTCTGCCGGTGACTTTTTATTTACATAGGAGGTACTAAAACTATCAAATGGTCTTTGTGAAAACAAAGCAGAGTAACCAGCACCAACATTCCCTTCCAATCTGAACTCGTCGGGTGCGGTCTTCATAACCAGATTGATTACCCCTCCTGAAGCATCACCCTCCATATCCGGAGTCAGCGATTTTGACACTTCAATCCGCTCTATTAAATCAGAAGGGAAAATATCCAGTGGGACATCACGGTTTTTATTGTCGGGACTGGGAATTTTTATTCCGTTAATCAGGGTGGTATTATACCGTTTGTCCATCCCCCTGATAATGGCATATTGCCCATCGCCGGTATTACCCCTCTCAATGGAGACCCCCGAAACTCTGGCCATAACATTGGCAACCGTAATATCGGGAGATATGGCTATTGAATTTGCCGAAACAATGTTTACAATGTTTTCAGCTCTTTGCTCTGCTCTTTTTGCATATCCATCCGATTCTTTACCCCCCTTTGCCGTTACAACCACCGTATTCAGGTTTGTGCTGTTTGAAGCGAGGAAGAAGTTTAATTTAAGATCGGCGTTGGCCAGTATTGACAACGTAGTGTCAATTGGTGAATATCCCAGATAGGATACTTTTATTTGATATTTGCCTGCCTGGATGTTATTCAATAAATATTTCCCGTTTAACATCGAGGAGGAGTTTGCAGACCCAGGCTGCAAAACGACAGTAGCTCCGACTAATTGTTCCCGTCCATTTTTATCAAAGATGTATCCGCTAATCGTTGAAGCAAAGGAGTTGGATATTGTGAGAAAGAATAGTAAAAAGACTAAATTATGTTTCATTATTTTTATTTGGACAAAATAAGACTAGTGCAAAAGAAGGAGTTGCACATTACAGTTAGGTTACGGAAATAACACAGACCAGTTAAAAATTATTACAATTCAGCATGGGGTGCTGAGGTGGTCATTAAAAAATTGATATTTAAGTTAATTTTGGTGCTTGAGAATATGTTGTGTTCTAACTCTATTCTTCCATATTTCTAAATTATAGTACCTAATAACTTCACCAATGAAAAATCAATTTCAAACGTTTAAAATATTTTCGTTTCTTTTTATTCTCATGGGTTCACAATTTTGCTATGCGGGTCCACCTTTTAATACTGACGATCCACAGCCTGTCGATTTCAGACATTGGGAATATTACATTTCGTCAATCAATAGTTTTCAGCAAGGAACCTGGTCAGGTACGAGTCCCCATTTTGAGGTAAATTATGGTTTAATCCCTAATGTTCAGGTTCATCTGATTTTGCCAATGAACTATATTTATTCGGGGCATCAGACTGGTAATTTGGGATATGCTGACACTGAAATCGGGGTCAAATACAGGTTTATCCAGGAAACAAAGAATGCACCGCAAATCGGTACTTTTCCAATCGTTCTGATACCAACAATAAAAAACAGCACGTTTAGCAATGGACAGACCCAAATTTATATTCCGGTGTGGGCACAAAAATCGTGGGGGAAATTTACTACTTATGGAGGGGCAGGTTATTGGATAAACCCTGGAGCGAACAATAAAAACTGGATCTTTTCAGGCTGGGAAGTGCAATACGATCTCTCGCCGGTTGTTACGGTAGGTGCAGAAATGTACCATCGAACATCCGATTCAGTTGACCATAAGTCGGCTACAGCCTTCAATGTTGGCGGATTGATTAACGTTAGTTCTAAAACCCATTTTATTTTTTCATTGGGACATAGTTTAACCAACCTCAATTTCATCAGTTGCTATGTAGGCTTGCAATTTACCGTCTGACAGATATTTTGGCCACAGATATTCATGATCCTAGAATAAAAGTGAGAGTCTGTATTCTTACAAGTAGCATTAAAACTAGAAGAAGAATTATTAGAAATTAACTTCGAGTTCATAAAGTACTTCGGAAATTGCCGATAAAAGTTTGTCAATATCATCAAGATAGAGCTGTCCGATGTTGCCAATACGGAAGCAATCTGTATCTGACAATTTTCCCTGGTAAATGACCTGGCCCCTGTCGTGGAGTTTTTCATAGAAACGGGTAAAATCGAAATTTGGATGTTCAGGAAAAAGAAACGATGTGATTATATAGCCCTGGTCTTGCTTGTTAAGATAGGTCTTTATTCCCAGCGTTTCAGTACCTTCAATTAAGCGGTCATAATTTTGCCTGTATCGCTCAGATCTTTTTTGTACACCTCCTTCTTCCTTTAATTCATCGATAGCTTTTCGAAATGCAAGGATGCTTTGAATAGGTGGTGTAAACCGGAATTGATGGCCATTTATCATGTATTTCCATTGGCTGTATAGATCTAAAGAGACTGTACGAGCGTTTAAATTGCAATTCTCAAGCGAACTTTTCTTAAATATAACGAAGGAAAACCCGGGAACTCCTTCGATACATTTGTTTGAGGATGATATAAGAAAATCAATATCAAGCGCTTTAAAATCGATCGGAACTGCGCCGAAACTACTCATCGCATCAACGATATAAAT
>CAIOOC010000126.1 GCA_903859795.1 uncultured Bacteroidia bacterium | reverse complement strand
GACCCAAGATCACTCAGACCCTGTACAAGAAATACAACCAGGCATATTGAACTCAATATCAAGGTTACGACTCCCAAATCAAAACTCTTCAATTTTTTAATATTAAAAAAAGAGAGAAGTGAAATCATTAACAGCGAATAATTAATTATCCAGACCGACTGAAATTTGAGTAGGTCAGAATCCTGAATGTGATCAGAAATCGGATGGTTCGCATTTTCAGCCAGCTTAGATGAATCCAGGTACAACTGATTCCAGTAGGTTGCTATTTCAATTCTAAATGAATAATAGAGTACAATTAATAATGTAGCAGGTATCAAAAGGGAAACAATCCGCTCCAATTCCACCCGGGAACCTATGGCTTCAGGATATTTCTGATCACTATTCAAATAGTTAATGAATCCAAAGGAAGCAATGACAAAAAATGACGTGAGAAAGTTAATGTTAAAAAGCGGGACTATTTTTGTTTCAGGTTTACCAGGTATGTAGCAGTCATAAACTGTAGTCCAGTCCTGAATTATGCTGATGAAAGTCAAAAGGATCAGAACATAACCAATGATTTCATAAAACTGGATTTTTTTCGTTCTTCCAATCCAAAAGAGCAAAGCTGCTTCGCCTCCCCACAACAATGTAACCCAATTCCCGTTCAGCTGTACAGGAATGGCAATTGTAATAAAAGTCAGAACCAATCCGACAACCAAATAATAAAGGTTTTTATCAGCCAGTTTCTGACTATAAATGACAACGCCGACAACTAAATGAATAGCTGCATTAATCAGTGTAAAAATCCCCAGCAGATTCTGTGCTGAGTCATTTGTTTTAAAAATTGAATACCCTAGCCCGTAAAATATAAATGAGTTAGCGAGCAGCAGAAAAACATCATTAATATCAAAAAGCTCTTTCTTAAGAAGCTTGTAAGCAAGTAAAACGGCATAAAAAATAACAAAGAAGACAGTGAGGAAAGTTAGGGCAATTCCAAAGTCTCCGTTTTTCATAAATTTTTCGGCAAACCAGGAGAAGTAGGTTAGCCATGTAATTATGAATGAAACATAATAGAGTGGTTTCCAATATTTCCGGAATGAGATGACGAGAATGCCTATGTTTATAAGTGCGATATAACTAAATAATATCAAAACACTTCCTGAATTGTCTCCCAACAAAAAGGGCACAGCATATGCTCCTACCATACCGATATGAGCAATAATCTGACGGTTGTAGTTAATTGACGTATATACGCCACCTGCAGTAAAAATAACCATCATGAGGAAGGAAGCTGACTGTGGAATAAAGCCATACAGGCTATAGGCAAGATAGGTGACAAAATACACTATAGCAATTGCTCCGCTTACAAGCACTGCACTATAGCTCAGATAATTCTTTTTTAGTTTTAATCCCACTCCAAGTAACACCAGACCTATTAAATAGGCTAAAACAATCCGGGCTAACGGGCTGATCAGATCATGATCGATGGAATATTTGGCACCTATTGCCACCCCAATTACGGTGATAGCAATACCTATTTTATTAATCAGATTTTCACCGATAAACTTTTCAAGATCAGATTTGACCTTTATTGGTCTCCCCGGCCTGGCTGCTAAATAATCGGGACGATTGATTGGTAATTCAGGTTTCGTGGAACCAAAGTTCCTACTTTCGTTTTGAGCTTCAGCTTCAGAATGGTTTTCAGAGAAATCTGTTACCGAAACATACTCTTTCTCCAAAGGCAATGATTCATGAAGGTTCTTTAGTTGTTTGATCTCGTTACCTAATTCGAGGATCTCAAGCGATATGATCTCCTGTCTTTTTTTCAGAGCTTCCAGCTTCTCACTGAGCGGAGCTAATAGGTCGTTAGTTTCCGTCATCGTGTATCTTTTCAAAGTAATAAATTGGAATAGTCCCAATAATAAGGCCTAGCTTCGATAAAATTACACTAAAAAAAGACAAATTCAAAATCATAAAAAAGGGAGCCAAATTAGCTCCCTTTTTTATTCTACTGAATGTTAGATTAGTTCAAAATTAATTTGAAGTTCTGATCATCGAAATACTTAGCAAACTCAAGATCGGTTTTAGCTAATTCCTTATATGCTGCATCTTTCTTGATAGCGTTTCCAAGATTCTCATACAACATGCTGGTTTTGGCAGTACGAGCAGCAATAATAGCCTTAAGGTAGGCAATACGGCCAGATTCAACAGCAGCTCCGTTTAAGGTACGTAATGCGCCATTGTTGTCATTGTTCAACAATTGAGCCAATGCATGATTTGCAACATTTGTAGACTCGTCTGTGAATAATTTGGTGGCAGTCTCGTATTGGCCCTGCATAATCTTAACGATTCCAAGGTTGTCATGAACCTCTTTGCCAGCTCCGGTTGCAGCTCCAAAAAGTTCTTCCGCTTTAGCAAGATTCTTCTTTTTTAGTTCGATACAACCGAGGTTATTCTGAACAATTGGATTCTTTTGGTCTAACTTATCAGCCTTTTCAAATTGAGCAGAGGCAGCATCGGTATCTCCAAGACCAAAAAGTACACTTCCAAGATTGTTATAACCGCGCCAGTCGTCAGAATAAATCTTGGTAAAGCTGGTATAGATCGTTTTTTGAACCTGAGGATCGTTTGTCAGAGTCGCGGCATAAAGTAATTCAGCCTGATTGAGTTTTGAAGGATCACTCAGTGCAAGGGCACTTATCTCAGCATCAGTACGTCCGATTAAATCTACAGAGGCTGTAATTTTTGCCCTTCGAAGTTTAGGCAGAATATCATTGGCAACAGCTGTGAATGAAGCAGATAGATTTTTGATTTCACGCTCCCGAACTTCAGGATCAGCGTACATCGATAACACACGAAGAATCAATTCTTTATCCTGAATGGTTGATTTTTCCATCAATTCTTTAAAACCATCCCAGTCTTCAGGGGTATATTTGGTTTTAAGAGCAGTCTTAACCTTGTTTTTCGTTAAATCTTTTTCCACAACTTTGGAGGAAGTTCCCTGACGTTTCTGAGAAAGCTGGGTATTGAAATCGAGGGCGCCGTCCGGTGAAGCGTAAGCAGAAATCTCGACCCCTTTAAGTTCTTTGCGATCAGCTTTATAAGCTTCAGCAATGTAATGACTTAAAGTTTTGATTTCTTCCTTGGTCATTTCCTTTTCACGTACTTCTGCACTATTTATCAGGTAGATAAGGTCCGCAACATATTTGTCAGGTACAACCCGT
>CAIOOC010000125.1 GCA_903859795.1 uncultured Bacteroidia bacterium | reverse complement strand
CTCTTTATACTTCTGAATGTTACCTGATTCAAAAATCTAAACACTGATTTACGTAATAAAAGGTGCTGTTAATAAATAACTTGCTTTTTGCTTTAATTTACAATTAATGTGGCATTCATGCCTGAATGTATCGTACATTTATAGGGGAAAGTTCCTGCCTTACTGAACAGATGGCTATAGGTACCGTTGGAATTTATTGTCCCGCTATCGAATAATCCTGCTGTGCTGGTTACCGTATGCGCCACTACATCTTTATTAGTCCAGGTTATGGTTGTATTAGCTGTTGCTGTAATAGTACCCGGATTAAATGCCATATTCTGAATAAAGACTTCATTAAGAGCCGGTGAATCTGATGCTTTCGTACAAGCTTACAAGCCATTCAGCTTGATGAAAAGTGCAAACAAGCCTGCTGAAAATCTTCTTCTGGAATCAACTATCATTTTCATAATAATTGTTATTGGAAAAGAAAACATGAGGCGGTACAATTAGTTCATATTTAAACAGTTAATGTTTTGTTAATACGCGGAAACCTGTGTTTGGCTTACTTTCTTAGGAGTTAATGTCGGGCAGATGATGCCAGTGATAAAATAGATAAAAGCGGGAGAAATATTTAAAGCTGACGGAGGTCCGGTTTTCTGAAATGATAGAAATACTCAGATTATCAGTGAAATTATTAGTTGAATCCACTCCGAAAAGTAATAGTTTTTGTTTTCAATTGTTCTTACCTCCGACCCATGAAGGGGACAATTGAAAATCAGAAAATTTAAAAGTTCCCTTTAGGGTATTTAAGGGTAAAAAAGGCTTTTCGGAGCAGCCTTTTAGTTCAAAATTTGATCTTCTATTGACTGAAGACATTTTCCCCATTTTGTAACATATTAATAATGTTGGCTGTAATCGTTTTTATCTTTATTCCATCGCGGCCATTAAAGGCATTGCTACTGCACCAGTTCGTACTCGCTGTATTTACAATTATACCCGAAGCCAGAGTTTTTTGGAAAACAATGAATGTAGGAACAGTTTCTGTTTTTCCGTTTCTGCTGGCATGGTCAAAGCCAATTAGTTCAATTTTAAAAAAATTAAGTTTGCTGTTGTCAATTACAGGAATTCCATTCAGATCAAAACCGCTTATTGGTGCTCCGTCATATTCATGGGTGGGACATGAGATAATATCTCCCTTCTGCAAATTAGTGCCATTTAACAGAGGGGAATTTGGCAGAACAATTTTATAACCATCCCAGCCATTATCCTTGTAGCGGATTCCATAACCGCCATGCATATAATCAGCACCAATACTATTCATTGTAGGATATTGCAAAAAAGGATCCATTGTCCAGTTATCGGTTTTCAACAATACATCCAGGATGGGATCCAAATTCGCATTTTTATAACATATGAGTTGTGTCTTATCTTCATTATATCTTACCTGCCACCACATTGTATTTCCTGAAAAGATTGCGGCATTTTTACCCTGATCAATAAACCTGTCAAAATTCACCCGAGCCTTTCTCGACCAGTATTCGCTGTGACCGGGAATAATAATGAGCTTTGCATTTTCAATTTCAGAATAATCATCCAAATCACAATCAGCAATGTAACTGACATCGTATGATTGATGTTCAAACCAATAGACAAAGGAACTTATAAAAGGAGGCATTATGTGAGGCCGCAAAAATGATAATATCGGATAGGATGCCTTTGTTGTAGAATCAGTCAGATAGAAATCTTCTCCTCCATCGGAGTTATATGCATTTTCAGTATTTGAGGGATAAAGAATTACAATTTGTGAATTCTTTGAGGGATTTCTTACAATAAAAGGAACAATATGATTCCAAAGGTATATACCGCTTTTCAGGTTTGGAATTTTATACTCAAAAGTGGCATCAAAATTGTATCCATCCCTTGATGGTTTTGAACCAATGATATATTGTGGCTTTAAGTCGCATTTCACCTCATCTGCTTTTTCTCCCGATACAGT
>CAIOOC010000124.1 GCA_903859795.1 uncultured Bacteroidia bacterium | reverse complement strand
ATAATAATTCTCAAAATCACTTGATCCTTTTATGGAAAATAAATTATAATCGATAGTATCAATTTTTGTTGCTTGTCTCTTATTAATAATCTTAATAATTAGCCAACAAATTATTGAATAAGGTCCCTTTAAAAGACCATATTTAAGTATAAATTTATACAGCCTTGTTAAGGGCAAATATTTCCTCATAATCAGGGATAGCGTTATGTTTTTCTAAAAGTTGATTATATCTTAATTTAAATGAGGACAAGTAATCATGGTATTGTTTTATAATTGTTAGAACTTCCTCAATAGACTTAACAACAAAATTTATTTCTGGAAAACAAGTGTCATTATTATAAATAAAATCTTGATCCTGATCATCTAAATTTATTATTCCGGTCATCTTTCCTAACATTAGGGCTTCAAATATTACTGATGATGTCATACTTAAGCAAAGATCCGCTATCAATATTAGTTTTTCACAGCTTTCATCTTTTGTTGCTAATTTTGAAAAATTAAATTTTGATACATAATACTCAAACTCTGCCATTCTATCTTGTCGATAATGTGGTTTGATTATGATATCTATTTTCAAGTTCTCTGACTGTATTCTGTTGAATAATTTCTCAATAAAATTTAAATACCTAGCACTATACTCATCCGGCTGTGTAAAAATTACTATTTTTAAATTTTCAGAACTTGACGAAATGTGTTCTTTAGGATGTATTTTTATTGGCAGGTAATATTTGTAAGTATTAGAATATATTTTATATAAGTCGAAAGTTCTTTTTGAATATAAGTAATATTTATCTGCTAAATCAATTTGTGGGAATAGCATTTTACTCATAGCCACATATTGAAAATTGTAATGCTGAATTTTATGTTTTTTTGCAACATTATTGCATAGAATAATGTCATCTCCAAAAGTCATATCAGTAATCAAATATGCGTGATTAGGCAATTTAATTTGGCCTAATAAAATCGTTAATTCTTTTGTTTTGATGCAGAATTGGAGATGCAATAATTTTAGAGATTGTCTTAATGAGCTTGTTGATATTGGAATATTTTTGTTAAATAGCAAAAAGTTCACTTGCTTTTGTTCTAATTTTTTTAGGTTACATTCTGAATAAATAAACCGGAGTAAATATTTCAACTGTATAGGATAGTTACGCACTATATTAGATTTATTGTTTATCACCATCCTATATGGGATAACGAATAAGGATTCTATATTTTTTATTCTGGTAAGTAAAGAATTTAAATGCTCGTATTGTAAAGAAAGATTAATTATCGATATTGTTGGTGTTTTTTTATTTTGAAAATTGTAAATCGGTGCTGATCTTCTAATGTTTGATATGGAACGATATAATATTTTGAGTATTCCATTAAATAAAATCATTCGATCTCTAATATAATTAATTAAAGCGATTTTTCTTTTATTTTCCTTATTAAGCCAATTAATTTTAATGGTTTCTTTAAAATATTGATTTATAATTGTATTGTAAAACCAAGAGCTTTTATACCACCATTTTTCTCCTTCACCTTCAGCTGAATTAATTGTTAAAAATAAATGTTCACTTCCACCTATCAAAGTTAGTTCATTAATATTCATTTCTTTTATTAACTTTTCAATCTGTTTTATGATTGAAAACATTGGCCGGAATATTCTCATATATAGGGTGTTCCTATAATTTTTATAGTCAGTTCCAATTGAAGTAAACATTTTATTTATAGCTTCTGCTGGCTCATTATTTTCATCAACTAGTGAATAGTCAACAAGTTTAGTCATTATTCCGACATCATTATTGTTAGCATAATATTGGAAGTTATTGGTTAATACAACATCATTAACTGTAATTTGGATTGAACTAATTTTTTCGTCTAAAATAATTATTAATCGCATCTAAAGGATATTTAATCTTTATTTTTTTATATATTTATAATCCATTATAGTAAAAATACAATAAAAGAATATTAGCATTTCTGGTGCTAAACTATGCATATTATTATAACTTAAACGAAATATGGAAATTAGTAAAAACCAAAATGAAAACTGAATTTTAATTGGTGTATTTTTTAAATATTTAGCTATCCTAATCATTTTAAAATATGGAATTAAAATTAAAATAAGTAATATGATACCGCCTTTTAAAATAAAATTAATCCATCCAATATGTAAGGCTTGTGAGATTGTATCTAGTCCTGTATGAGTACCCCCAACTCCTTTTCCAAAAATCAGAAAAAATAGATTTGTTGAATTTAAATAGTTTTTACTTTCCACTAATCTATCAAATGATGAAAGATCCTCAGAAGTTATTCTAATTCGTGTTGTCACATTTTCTAATAAGTTTAATAATATATCACCAGCATAAATTAATCCTAATGAAATAAAGATGATCCCGATAACAAATGTTTTGGAAAAAGTTTTTATTTTACCTTTTCTAAGTAGGTTTATTGTTATAATTATGATGAGTAATAAAGCAGAATCAATAATAATAAACCGCTTTATTATTATTAGGTTTAATGCTATTGAAACGGCCCAATATGCGGTGCTTATTAATAAGTTTTTATTTCGTAGTATAGATAGAATAACAAAAGGAGTAACACCCCAAAATAAGGATGGAAAATAAAAAATTTCAGTATATTGATAACCTCTTTTAATAGCAGAAGCAACATCTATATCTGTTTTGAAAATAATATAAGTTGCTGCTATTATACTTAGTATCGCAAGTTGAATAAATGATTTTTCAATATAATCAATATCAAATCTGGTAAAAAAAAATGCACTTAAAATTTGAATATAAATTGAAATTGACGCGACAGTTTGTGGAATATCTTCACTGAAATTTGTTAAAGTAAGAATTGTTATAGGAAATAAGGAGATTAAAAAAAAATCCCGATAATTATTCTGGTTGGTTTTACGGCGATACATTAAAATTGCCGGTAGAATGAAAGCAATTCCATAGAATACATACAAGAATAGTCGAGATAAAGTTTTATTTTCAATATAGAAAAATGCAACATATTGAAAAGAAAGTATCAGGAGAATAAATAGGATTAAATTGTTTAAAAAACCATGATAATTGCGTGTTTGAATAGTAAACTTCATTTTATATTATTTAATGCAAAAAATAGGAATGTATAGAAAGATATTTTTAAGGCGGGAATGGTTAAGTTTAGTTTGCATAATTGGCCAATGGTGATATCAATGATAAATTATTTTATTGAAGATCTTCCCTTTTTAAAGGATCCCCAAATTTTAAATCAACTTTTGCTTTAAGCCCTACTAATTCATTGAAATATTTAGGATGTAGTCCATGTCCAGGACGTATTGACCTTATATTTTTTTCAGTAATAATTTCGCCTGCTTTAATGTCTTTCACGATATAAAGCGAACGACAAAATTCCCGGCTTTTCAACATATTTTCAGTAATGGAATAATCAACTTTTCCAATGGAAACTTCTGCTTCACGAATGGCTTTTACCATTGCACTAAACTCATTTTCATCCGATGAGAATGTTGCATCAGGCCCGCCAATTGATCGATTTAATATAAAGTGTTTTTCAATAACCTTTGCTCCAAGAATTGTGGCTGCAATCGCAACTGTGATGCCCATTGTATGGTCTGATAATCCTGCAATAACACCAAATCGGTGGGCCAATTCAGGTATCATTACCAGATTCGCATCTTCAATAGGTGCAGGATAACTTGAAGTACATTTAAGCAAAACAATCTGATTATTGCCCATTCGTTTACAGGCTTCTAAAGCTAATTCAATATCTTCTAACCCGGCAATACCAGTTGAAATGATGACCGGTTTTCCCTTTGCTGCAACATATTCAATCAAAGGAATATCTGTTATCTCAAAAGATGCAATTTTATATGCAGGTGTATCTAATTCTTCCAATAGGTCAACGGCGGT
>CAIOOC010000123.1 GCA_903859795.1 uncultured Bacteroidia bacterium | reverse complement strand
GGACAAACTAATCAAGGAGCACAATCAGTGACAGTAGGATATTATGCAGGTGCTACTTCGCAAGGTGACTATTCGGTATCAATAGGCGGTAGTTGTGGACAAAGTAATCAAGGAGCACAATCAGTTGCTATCGGGAGTTTATCAGGTGCTACTTCTCAAGGGGTTGCTTCAGTTGCTATAGGATATGGTTCGGGACAAACAATTCAAGGGGGTGCTTCAGTTGCTATAGGATATGGTTCGGGACAAACAATTCAAGGTTCAAATTCAGTTGCTATCGGAAATTTAGCAGGACAAACAAGTCAATCAATTGCTTCAGTTGCTGTAGGTTATTTAGCAGGAAGGACAGTACAAGGATATTGTGGCGTAGCAGTTGGTTTTAATTGCGGTGCTACTTCACAAGGACAAGGTGGAGTGGCAATTGGGTGTAATTCGGGTCAAATAAATCAGGGACTAAATTCAGTATCTATCGGAAATTTAGCAGGACAATCAAGTCAAACTGCATATGCGGTAGCGATTGGTGATTTAGCTGGATATTCAGGACAAGCTACTAGTGCTGTTTCGTTAGGAAAAGAAGCTGGCAGAACTAGTCAAGGACAATATTCGATTGCAGTTGGTAGATGTGCTGGATTTACAAATCAAGGTTTAGATTCTGTTTCTATAGGTAATTGGGCTGAGACAGGACAAAATTATCAAGGTCAATGTTCAGTTGCTATAGGAAGACGTGCAGGTGAAAGTTCTCAAGGAATTGGCGGAATTGCTATTTGGTTGAGAGATTTGATTAAGACTTCCCTTTACAGTTGTCTGATCGCTACTACCTTCAAATTTAGCCCCTGGACACAAGTCAGACATATCAAAAATTGAATCAGGAAAAATACCGTCCTCTACTGTACCAACGGCTGAACCGGCGGGGTAGCAAGCCTCTATATTAGTCATACGGCCACCGATATGATCTACCAAAACTCCCCTACCTATGGTATTTCCTTCACTATCAGAAACTGGATCCATCACAAAAGGACTACCATTATTAACAAGTGGAAAATCACCCCCATATTCAGATGGATCAAAATTAGTTTTTTGGCTGTGTGTACACTTTCCATAAGATTTAGACCAACCCTCTCTAGTTTTGGTCAATTTATCAAAGACAAGTAATGTTTTAAAGTCTGGATTTGGGGCAGTGTGCATCAAAACCACATATCGTGATGTTTCTTCCCAGTAGTTATAATACCCAGGATTTCCCGAAGAAAAATCGCTAGCCTTAAATTTGATTGGAAAATTAATCTTACAAATATATTTATCATTTACGTTATTGTTAGTATTAGAATCTGAACCCTTTTGATTTTGAGAGTTTTGATCATTATTACTACTGATAGATGTCGGTACAGTCGCTCCACTGCTCACACACTTCAAATATCCACTTGAGACAGGCTGTGGTTCTTTATTTGTTGTATCGAAACCATTAACTGTAGTCTCCGATGTTCCATTAACAGAATCGATAACTCTATCAGTTGTCATGTAAACTCCAGATTGAAAAACTGGAGCTAATAGATCAATTATCTTGGGTTTAGAGACAATAGTATTGGCAATATAATCAGAAAGAGTACTCAATTGGGCAAAAGTTGGTACATACCATTTGTTGTTTGCTACACCGCCATGATTGGCGCATGTTCTGGTTTTGGCGGTATCCGGAGCTGGTACGTAACAAACTGTTCCGAAATTATTTTCAGTTCTGGCCGGATATTCATTTTTATAATTCATGTAGTCACTCCTCCAATTGACAACGCTGAATGTTCCGTCGCTACACATTACCCCGTTATTACACATAGCCTCGGCCGAATTGTCGGTATAACAGGTTGTCGGATATGGTGCATATCCCTTATTAACATTTGCGGGCGGAGTTCCGTAGTCATACTTCATCCAATCTAAACCCGTTTGGCTATCTTGGATGATATTCTTTGAAGGCTCAGAAAATCTTCCGCTCACCGAATTGCTTGCGGAAGCTTTGGAAGTGCTGGAACCAGTAGTTGAAACATCGGGAACTTGTTGAGTAGTGTCTGAAGTCCCTCCAGAAATAAACCAGCTAGCTGGGTTATACCACTGTGCAAAAGCGAGAGAGGGATATAGTAAACAAATAAATACAGGAACTGCTAATGTTTTGAGTAATTTATTAGTCATAATTAAAATTATTTAGTCAGAAACATAGTAACACCCTGTGCAGGCACTTTAACTTTAACCGTATACTGTTCACCTTTCTTGGCCACAAAGCTCGTGTCAATTACATTTTCCGAAATATCAAAATATGATCTTTGACTATCCCACGGAGCACGAGTCTTCGCATCCATATAACTCAAAAAGAGATTTTTGTCGATATTCATATCACCACCGGATATTGACACATCCGCACCCTCCTTTTGTCTATCAAAATCAACCTTACTGAAATTAAAGGTAATTGAACAACCGACGTAGCAAGCATCCAAGTCCTGTGGGACTGATAAATTTAGCGTAAACAGATCATTACTGGAAGAAATTAAATCTTTCGAAAAAACAATCGGGTGCAAAATAAAGCCCGCTATAGATGACACCCCAAATATACAAAAAACTAATCCCGTAACGGCACCAAGTATTTTGTTTTTTAAATCAACCTTTTTTGCATATATCCATACAATACTAATCCCTATAAAAATAAATCCTATAGGGATTCCAAACTTTAAGAAAGTATTGTTCAGATATACACCTAAAAATCCTAAAACAAAAAGGAATACGATTATACCAACGGTGGCCAATTTATAGAAGGACATCTTTCCCATGTCACCTAATTATATCAAATCCACCTATTATCGGTAGTTTGCCAGTCTGGTCGTTAGCCGCCTGCATAATCCCATATATCACAAAGAATATGTCAGCTATCCAGAAAATCAGACCAAGAAAAGGTACTGGAATGACATAGGAGACAATATTACCTATAACAGCAAAGACGAACAGGATTAGACCTTGATTTACGTGGTGGTTGAGAAACTCTGATCTGTTACTGACCGCTAGAAGCGGAATGAGAAATAGAATGTAAGCTAAAACTGCCATTACTTTATCGTTTTGATTTTGCATGTTATTTATTTGGAACCTTACTACTAAGAGTAACGCCGTAATACATATTACCATTCTTATCTACACCTATATCCTCTGGAGGTATAACCCCATCTGGGTTAGATATGGCACTTGTACTTTCAACAAAGTGAAAACCTTTCGGATTTACACCTTGCAGTAACTGGCCTTGATAAAAGACATCGTTAGAATCAACTGCATAACCATAATAACTCCCTGACAATATGTGGAAATTGTTTGTATCAGTTGATATTGGCGGATTCAGAGACGGATCATCGGGGTTTAGATAATATATTTCTGAACCAGATCTGTAATAATAACTTCCATAACCCTGAAAAGAACCGGGGGTGCTATTAGGAATAATTTTTCCATAAAAATATACATGGTTTTTATCAGATGCCACCCCAGCGTAATCATACACAATCGATGCCTTATCTACATTATCCATTCTTACCACTTGGAACGTACTACTGGCATTCTGATTTATTTTCATCACTTGATTAAATCCGCTATAGATATATGCTTGCAAGGCATAAATATAGTTTTTGTCCTGATAATACATAGTATTGGGAAAAACAGACTCATAATTTGATACCGCAGGAAAGCTCATGAGCCCAAATGAAGACGGGTCGGCATTATTGACCTTGATACCATACAAATAGACATTGTCTTTATCTTTTATTGTTCCATCCTGTCCTTGTTGACCCAGGTTTCCACCACCGCACTGTCCAGCAGGTCTAACTTCGCCACAAGCGCCTCAGCGTCGGTGACCGAGTGCGTCAGCGGGATCGATTGTTCCAGATGGCGGAGCGATCGGAAGAACCCATACAGCAGGTGTTGTG
>CAIOOC010000122.1 GCA_903859795.1 uncultured Bacteroidia bacterium | reverse complement strand
TAATTTGCCCGCCGTATTCCTTTAGCAATAGGATCTTCCAGCAATCGAGTAATTGTTGTGTCTGAAAATTTTGATTTATTTCTAGTCCGAAATCCCTTTTCATTTAATATATTGGCAACTGTTTTCTTCCTTTTGTGCTCAAAGAATAAATCATAAATCAATTTTCTAACAGATGCTTCCTCTTGATTAATAACTAACTTTTTATCCTTCCATTCATAACCATATGGAGCCTGACCACCTAAAGATTTTCCAAGCTTTGCTCTTACCGGTATTGATGCTGAAACTCTTTCCGCTATTTCTTCCCTCTCCCACTGTGCCATTGCAGAAATGAGAGTATAGAAGAATCTTCCTGCGGGTGTTGAAGTATCAATGCTTTCTTGTAAAGAAACTAAGTCAGCATTATAATCCTTGAAAATATCAGCAATTTGGAGTAATTCTCTGGTGTTTCTTGCAAGTCTTGCAATCTTGGAGAAGATAAGACCAGTAATTTTGCCTGTTGAAATATCCTTCAACATCCTTTTGGCTTCTGTATGGTGTAAGACGGCTTTCCCACTGACCGCTTCTAAATGATATACTTCTACAACTTCCCAGTCTTTTACCTGAGCATACATTTTAGCTCTTAATTCATGATGTTCTGGACTTTCACCCTTGGCTTGGTCTTCGGTCGAAACTCTAATCCATATACCTACCTGCTTTTTCATATTGCCTTTATTTGTAAAACAAAGATATGAAAAAGCAATGAATCATTGGTGCGTTGCTTAAATTATTTATTGCTGATTAATTTGTAGTGCAATAAATTAATTTAGTTTAATCAAAGCAAGTTATTTATCCATCAAGGAGATGGAATCTTTCATATATCAATTCTGAATATTTTCTTTTTGTATTAAAATACTACATATTATTAAGCAAAACTAATTATTAACTATATATCTATAGTATCATAGATACAGACACCCTCCGGAAATTTAATATTAGGAATAAAGAAAGGATTCCCCCTCCATCCTTTAGATTGTGACCCATTTACTCCGTAAAGAGTCAAAACAACGCAGTTTTGTAGATCTTCACCTAATTTTCTGTCAGTAGGCGATAATAAGGTGCCTGTGCCTTTGCCGATATCCCTACCTTTCCTGAAAATTAAAGCATACTTGGTTAGAGGTCGTTTTAATGAAAGAGCATTAACAGCATTACTATATTTTGTATTATTCCAATCTTGATTCTCTTCATCTCCCACATATTTAAGCAGTTCAGTCATAAAATTTGAAGAAATATAGTGGAAATTGCTTGATTCATCATACGGCGCAAGCAAATTATCCAATTCTTTCTGATTGTCTTGAATAGGATTTGAGGCAAAGAAGTTCACTCCGCCAACTATAAGATTTAATGCTTTTTTATCCAAAACAGATGTTCTTGTCGGCCTTATGTTCTCTGGATAAATAAGTTGAATAGAATTGATGTCATTGTTAAGTACCTGATTAATTAAAAGTTTGTTTGAGATATTAAGTTCACTAAACAATGAATACAAAGAGGGTGGAAGAAATACTCTTAAAAGACCTTTATCTCTATCATACCCAAACATCCTAGAATGTTGCCAGAATGTATCTGCTTGAGGAGACTTTGACCTCCTTGAGTAATATACAGTTTGAAGGCGAGGAAATGTAACTCCTCTGCCAAGACTGTTCCCTCCGACTATAATATTGTAACCTTTGTCATAGTTAATATCCCTAGGACTTGTAGAATTAAGTACTATGATTTTTAATAATTCATTCTCGATAAGGAAAATTATCGCTTCCAGAACATCCTCAAAATTGACGATGTCTGGTTTTGTTTTTTGTAAACGTAGCCATTCACTCCTAAGTTCAACAATAAGCAGTTCCTTTTCGGATTCATCATTAATTGACAAAAGCACTAAATTAAGATGTTCACCTAATGTAGTTGAGAAGTTTACATGATCTGCAATCCTAACACTTGGATGCACAAGAAAATTGCAAGTATTAATTTCTTGCTTATGTGAATGTCCGCAAACAACAAGAAATGAAATCAAGGCTGTTCTCAGTCCCTCGGGAATAACACTATCTTCATGTCTTACTTCATCTAGTTCATCTTCATTAGCAAACTCAATGCAGTATGATTTTGGTTGAGAATATATAAAATCTCCACCGATATACTCTGAGCCGGGCTTAAAATAGTAGATGAACGATGGTTTCCATCCGGAAATATTACTCTGCAATAAAATGGCCTGTGGAGTGGCGGTAACCTGAATAAAGATGCTGCTAGTAGATAAATTCTTAATGGAATTTAAATGTTTGTTTATGGTACTAACCTTGTTTTTGTTTACCAGGGTATTCAAACTGGCGGCATCTGATTCATCGTCTATTATGACCAATGGCCGACCTGAGCAATATCCCGAAGAGGAATAAAGGTTTCTCCATTTCCTGAGAATATGTGTGTTTTTCTTTAAAATAACAATTATTGGCTTGTCTACCTTACATGACAAAAATGGCAAATCATCCTCCTCTCCATAAACATTGAAACTCCTAAGGGCACTTTTTGTCCGCTCTTGCGTTTGTTTTTGGAGAAAGACATTGTCAGTTGATAGTAAAATAAATATTTCAAACCCCTTATCAGCTAATTTTGAGACAACTCCAAGAAGTTGTGCCGTTTTACCACTCTGTACATTCCCTAAAAGTAAGCCAGTCAGATGTGATTTATAATCAAATGATTTAGCAATTAGATCATAAACAGCATTACTTGTTTCTACTACGGTATCCCTAAGAGAAGAGGACTGTAGTTTTACTATATCCAGATAATTATTTAAATGACTCATTTATTTGATGAAAAATCTAAGAACCAGATATCCGGGTCTTTTGTAGCACATAAAGAAACTGTATTTCTGCCATATTTGCTTAAAACTTCTGTTGTTACAGGGCTTCCTATTTTTAAAGCTCCGCATTCTTCTAACCGCCCCTTAAGCCATTTGCCTAATATTTTCAGATCATCTTTTGAGCGAAAATTCTTACTGAAATCTCCATTTGTCTCACATTGAAATGACCATTCGTCATCTGTGAAAACGGTAAATAACTTATTTTTAGGGAATCCAGACTGGCTGGTTATTCTGTTAGAAATAATAATTTCTGCCTCATACCATGGACGAGGAATTTCATAGCCTCTTTTATCAACTCTTCCCTTGCCAAAGAAAATATTGAGGTTGCTTTTTTTTTCTGATTTAATGGGAATCTCAAATTGAGGTGTTGTCAATCTTGTGCCTAACATTTCAGCGAACTCATCGTTACTGACTTTTCTAACATTATCATGATTATCAAGAAGTCTGTTAAACTCATTAAAACTTGTTATATCAATCTGCTCTATTGGAGTTCCTAGTTTTTGAGTGAGTTCTGAAACTGAATGATTAATAATCCTTGATTCGTCACCCCTTAATAAAATGTCAGCTTCGTATAACCTATTAACCTTATCATAAATACTTCCTAAATTTGAAGAACCAACGATTGCGGATTCAGATTCATCATTCATTGTGAATGAATACATCTTTCCGTGGAATTTCATCGCATTTGACAGATAAACAAAGCCCAAGCTTTTATTTATCAGATAGTTGTTCAATTCAATTGCAGCATCATATTGAGTTTTTGTAAAGCCATCAAAATAATGCATCCCAATCAATAACTCAATTCTTGGCTTGCCGTTTAGTTCGATAATTCGTTTAAGTTCAATTAGAGCATCAGAGGAAATATAACCACTGGCAATTTTTAAGGTTTTGCAATCTTTTATTGTTTTTTCGACATAGCCTCTGGAAGAATCCTTCGCAATATTAGCTGGAGGAAAATTTGACAATAATAATTCCATCTTAGTTTTTATGAAGAAATAGTTAGTTCTAGGCGTTCTTTTATTGACATCTTTTGGTATTCAATATTTTTTTGTTTTAAATCAGTGTTACTATATTTTCCAGTAAACAAAGGCATTAAAGATTCTGCTAAAGCATGAACACCCTTGGGTGGAACAGCATTACCAATTTGCTTTCTTACGTCTGCAATGGTGCCTTCAAAAATAAAATCGTCCGGGAAAGTTTGTAATCTTGCTCTTTCCCTATTAGTAAGTGGACGGGGTTCTGGGTAATGATATCCGTGAGTACCGCCTCCCCCTGCCGCAATAATTGTCTTTGATGGTTCGTCAAGTTTTAATCTGCGGTAAACATGGCTGATCATTCCTTTAACATACAATGGATGGTCTCTTGGTATGTCTGTAAAATTTCCTCCTTCAGAAATTAATTTCAACAACTCGCGAGTTTTGTCCGCAATATTGGTGTGCTCGTTATTAAACGGCACATTATTTGCGTTTAAAATTGCTTCTCCAGAAGTTATAAAAGGTTTAACCCCTTTAGGCCCATGGGTTGGCGACGGATGTTTAAAATCAAAACCAGTATCTATCCTAATTCCAACGATCAAAACTCTCTCACGAAATTGAGGAACTCCGTAATCAGCAAAATTATAGAGCTTGGGAGTTAAAATATATCCTGGAGTAATATTCTCAAAATCTTCAATTATCTGTTGGATGGCTTTTCGATTATTTGCAGTTAGTAGTCCTTTGACGTTTTCCGCAATAAAAGCTTTAGGTTTTTTGGCTTCAACAAATTTTAAGAAGCTTTTGTAGAGGTTTCCTCGTTTTCCATCTAATCCTGGCTGTTTCCAAATCATTGAAAAATCCTGACAAGGAAAACCACCAAGGATCAGATCGCATTCAGGAATTGACTTGTCAGTAAAAGGGTCAATTGTTTCTACATCACCTTCAACAATTATATTTTCGCCAAAATATTTACTGAATGTTTTACAAGCGAAATGTTCGAAGTCATTTGCCCAAACAGTTTCATAACCTCTTTGATGAAAGCCAAGATCAAGCCCTCCACAGCCAGTAAACAAAGAAATTATTTTTGGCCTATCTTGAGTTGTCATCTTTTGAGCGAATTTGGATAAAAGTTAATAAATATATTATGCTTGAATGCATCATAGTAAGCTTAATTCATTAATGGGTAAAAGCTGATTAAAATCCTTGAATTCGCCAAGATACATTTTCCCTTGAACCGGTGATAAATGCTTATTATCAGCTAATTGAAGCAGTAATGGAGAATATAAAAATCCAAGAATCTCAGAGGTTCTGTAATCCAGATTTACTAAAACAAATACCCCAATATCAAAATTATCTCTAATGATCTTGGGATATTCACCAGCCGTAAAAGAGAACAAAGCTATTTTTTTATCTCCGCAAAAGAAAACAGGAAAGTAATCTTTATTGTTTTCTTTTTGATCTAAATCAATAATTGTCTGGTTTAGAAACTTCTCCAATGCTAATTCGCCATAAGAACGCACTAAAAACCTGTCAAAATATGCTTGTCCCTCAAAACGATCTCTTAATTTATTAAAATTGCTTATTCCAAGATTTTTTAAAATTATTTTCTTTAACCATTCATATTTCGAGTAGTTAATTTTATATTTCACAGTAATTGCACCTCCAGCTGAATACGACATTGAATTCATCCATTTATTTTGATCCTCTTATTTTGATTAAATTAATGAGTGTGATTTCTAAATTTTTCTTCAGTTCACATTCCCAGACGTAGATAATATTCCACCCAGCATTTATTAATTTAATTTCGTTTCTTGAGTCTCGCTCTTTGTTTTTCTTAATTTTAAGAGACCAATATGGTATATTACTTTTCGGTAATGAAGCGTATTTGCAACCTTCATGTCCGTGCCAAAAACAACCGTTAACAAAAATTACAGTCTTATATTTTGGTAATACAATATCTGGTTTCCCGGGTAAATTTAATGAATATAATCGGTATCGAAAGCCTTGATGAAATAAAAATTTACGGACAATTATCTCCGGTTTTGTATTTTTTGCCCTAATATGGCTCATATTAAGGCTTCTGACTTCTGGTGAATGAACATTGGTCATAACTTATGAATACTTTTTATTCGCTGTTAAATTATTAAAAAAACTCGATCCTTTCGTTTACTAAATATATGAAATTTAATGACATACTATTTTAAAATGGTTATAAGTAAAAGAGACCCTTTTCAGAGCCTCTATAAATTAACTGACTTCATTGAGCATTTTTAGGATTATATTGATTCCCCAAAATATAATCAACAGCCTTTTGGGCTTGTGTTGCTGCCATTATCAAAACTTTTGAATCGTCTTTAAAAGTCCTGATCCAGCTTTTAATGTAAGCAGCATTGTTCTGGATTGTCTCCTGTTCAATGCCAGTCATTCCGCAGAGATAGGATGCACCCATCTCGGCAACTAATTCTTCCTGACTGTAATCACGGGATCCAAATTGATGGTCATTAAGTTTCTCGTGACGTCCAAGCCGTCTGCTGTGCCCAGTACTGTGAGTAAGTTCATGGAACAGCGTGGAATAAAATTGCTGATCACTAAAAAATGATCGTGGATTTGGGATAGAAACCGCATCGGAGAGAGGATCATAAAATGCAGATTTACTGTCGCGCACAATTAAAGGACGATCTTGCCATTGAGCAATAAGAGACTCTGCTTCTGCTATTGGATTAAAATCATGGTCAAAAGCATCTGTCGTGGGAATTTTCGTTACATCAATCCCTTCAGTTTGGGAGATGTTGAAAACATGGTAGTAACGAAGAAGAGGAACAACTTTCTCTTTATCAATTTTGTCTTCTGATTTAAGTAATTTCCAAAAGACAACCATCGTTGATTTCTCTCCCTTTCTAATATTCCCTCCTAACGATTTAGCTTGGTCAAATGTCAGATAAAATGGTAAAGCATCTTGCTGACAAAGTAATAACCAAAAGTTAATTCCGTGATATGGTCTTAACGTAATTAGATTACGTGGTATTCCATTTGCGGTTCTCCAAGGTATTTGCCAAGGTACAACTCCCGCCTCTAAAAGATCGATAATCTTTTGGGTGACGATTTCATAAATATCAAATTTGTTCATTCTTAACGCCGCTGCCTTACGGACTCTTTTTTGGCTACTGGCACGCCGGTTAATGACTTTCAGTAGCATTATCTTTTGTCTGACAAAAATGATCAAGTATGAATAATTTGCTTTTTGGCAAGAAATTAAACAATAAAACAAATCCTAAAACAAAGTGAAATATGCCTCTATCCATAAATCGAATAGAGGCATATTTCACTCCATTTATATATATTATTTTATTGCATTTAATAATAACCTAGTTTTTGGACCTAAAATTCCATCAGATTTCAACTTATTCGCTTTCTGGAACTTCATAAGAGCTGCTTTTGTTGCCGGACCAAAATAACTAGTTTCGTGACCCGTTGAACCAGCACCCTTTTTAGTTATGAAGTAACCTTTAGAGTTTAGGAATTTCTGTAATTCTTTTACATCGGGACTCGTCATTTTTAGTTTAAGAGTTTTAGTAAAAATGAAAGTACCAGATACGGGGGCCGTAGTCACAACTGTTTGCTTATTTGGGAATTGACTTGGAAACTTATTCATTAAATCATCTGCCGATTGCTTATTTCCCATCGCTAATAGGTTTGCAACTTGGTTTTGAACAGAAGACCCTCCACTTGATGTTGAAATTGCACTCTTCTTAGGGGTAAGACCGAAGATTCCAAAGACAGAGAAATGATTGGTTGTACAAGATACTATTTTATGTGAAGTGTCTACTTTACAGCTAGATAGTTGATTCCATGAACCATTATCCCATCTGTATATTTTTAGAGTTGATTCATCAAGTCCAATAATGTCATTTTGCGTGTAGGGCATTGAAATTGTTAAAGGAGCATCGAATGATGATATCACGGTGGTATTGTCAGCTAAGGATTTAAGCTCATATAGGTTAGTTCCTGAAATTAGATAACCTGAAGGAATGGAAGTTTGGGAAATGACGGTTGTCTTGTCTAGTTGATGGATTTGGAAGTTTGCATCTTGAGAAGAAAATGAGGCTGGTACTGTCACAGTTATATCAGGTAATGAGAGTGTTCCTCCGGTTGTATTACTTATTTGGCTAGTTACATTGTCTGTTTGAATAGAAGAAGCTGTACAGCCATTTGTTGTAAAAATTTGATCCGGACTTGTAGCTTCATTTGAAACTCCATCTATTGATCGTATGCGATAATGATAAGTGGTACAGGAAGATAAATTTGGAATTGTTACGGAGTGAGATGTGACACGTGGAGATATATCTGTTTCTGTAGTCGTTGTTCCGTAAGTATCAGTTAATCCATAATCAATAATACTTGAAGATGATTTGGTTGTAGTCCAGGTGATTGTAGGTGTTCCATCTGAGGAGATTGAAGAGATATCAGGGACAACAGAATCGATGGTATATACGAATGAACCCGTCGACGAATTACCTGCAACATCACAAGCTCTGGCATAAATTGTTTCTGATGAAGAAACGGAAATTGGTGTTGAATACAATGTGCCACTTGAACAATCGGCAGGTGTCGAAGATGTTGAATATCTAATTGAATCACTG
>CAIOOC010000121.1 GCA_903859795.1 uncultured Bacteroidia bacterium | reverse complement strand
CATTAAGTATATGCCAGTCAATATTCTGATTATTAAACTATTAATGATTCTTTGTAATAGTATTAAATCTAATGTTAATCATTTCATCTATAAAGGGGAACATTTCTTCCATAGGTTTTGAAATCATTTTTCCCTCAGGCGTTTTCATCGATGCAACTTTCGGAAAAAGTGTCTGATTTGGATCCATCTTTATTTCACAGATTATTGGGCCAATGGTCCCTAGAACTTCAGTAAGTTGAGATTCAATATCAACTTCACTTTCTATTCGTGAATATTTTAACCCAAACGCTTTGGCGATATCTTCAAACCTTGGCAAGAATAGACGAGACTGTGGCGATTCACCAACAAACCGTTTGTTAAAAAAAGCAGATTGCGTTGTCCGGATGGCAACATAACCATTGTTTTCGAGAATAAATATTTTTATGGGCAATTGGTAGGCAAAAATAGTTTGAAGCTCTTGCAAGTTCATCATTATACTACCGTCTCCTGCAATTACAATGGTTTCTTTTTTATTGTTTGCTATACAAGCTCCAATAGCGGCGGGTAAATCATAACCCATTGAGGCACAACCTTGATTCGCAAATACCCGCATTCCTTTTTTAATTCTCATTGCCTGGAATGTACATGTATATGCAGTTCCATTACCCGTTATTACTATAGCATCATTTGGGAGCAAATTAAATAATCTATCGGTAAATAAGTATGAATTCACAAATTTTGGATTTGAGGGATTGTCTTCAAACAAGGATGGTAATTTTTTTTTAAAACTATTACCCCATTCAATCCATAATTTAAAATCTGGTGTTTTATGTTGCCCAAGTTTTTTCAATAAAATATTTAAAAATAATTTCAAATCCGAATGAATTTTCAGGTCTATTCTTAATGTAGGTTTGTTAAGTTCTGCAGAATCAATATCAACCATTATTTTATACGCATTACGACCGAAGTCGTCATAATTATAGGTTGTTTGCCTTAATCCCATTCTGGTTCCCAAAATAATGAGCAGATCGCAATTTTGTACAATTATATTACCTAATCGGTCACCACATATACCTGGTCTTCCCATAAAAAGCGGATCGTCTGTGGCAATTAAGTCATGTCCGCTTATAGCATTTAATACAGGAATTTGTATCTTTTCCACTAAGCATTCATAAGAGTTAACTGCATTAGAAAGGCGGATACCGTTTCCGACAAGTAGCACTGGGGATTTTGATGACAATAATTTTTCAATTAAAATATCAGCCTGTTCATTTAATACCATCGGCTGAAAGTTAATTTCATCTTCCTTAAAGTCATATTCCTCAAGATTTTCAATGTCGATAAATGAACCTTGAATATCTAAAGGTATATCAATCCATACAGGTCCCGGCCTTCCATGCATAGCAATATATATTGCTTTATCAAGTATTTTTTTTGCTTGCTGAGGGTCTTTAAGTATAACTGCATATTTGGTGATAGGTTTGACGATATTTATTATATCTCCTTCCTGATCACCTAATTGCCTTAATCCACTGATTTCAGGGCATGAGTAAATAGTTGTTTCCCATTTAACCTGGCCAGATATAATCAAGCCGGGGATGGAATCGAGCCATTGACCTAGTACTCCAGTTATAGCATTTGTGCCTCCAGGTCCAGTCGTTACATTAACCACTGGGATTTTACCAACCGCCCTGTAATAACCTTCTGCTGCGATGGCACAAGCCTGTTCATGATGGTTGCAATAATAGCATAAATCTGGATGGTTTCCGAGTGCATCATTCAGATGCATAGCTCCTCCTCCAGTCACCATAAAAACATCTCTAATTCCATGCTCGGTAAGCCTTAATGCGATATAGTCTGCAACTTTTATTTTAGTCATTATTTTTCATGAATTGAATAGTTTTTAAAATTGAATCATTCAATGAAATTCCTTTACTAAAATTGAATTGAGAAAATGCTTTACTTGTGTCGGGGATATAATTTTGATTTCGGTCTGTTTTTCGAATCTGGTTTTGCAATTCAATCGTAATGCCGGGAAAATATCCAGCAACTCTTTGAGCCAATTCTTTAATTGAAATTGGCTGGTCTGATCCCACATTAT
>CAIOOC010000120.1 GCA_903859795.1 uncultured Bacteroidia bacterium | reverse complement strand
CGATATGGATGGCGTATTAATTGATAGTGAGCCAATTCATATTGAGATTGAGCGAAAACTTTTTGATAAACTTGGAATTGCAGTATCTGCTGAAATACACAGGTTATACC
Source organism: uncultured Bacteroidia bacterium (assembly GCA_903859795.1). Taxonomy (GTDB): domain Bacteria; phylum Bacteroidota; class Bacteroidia; order Bacteroidales; family Prolixibacteraceae; genus JAAFHB01. Next base: position 2,196 of record CAIOOC010000120.1, on the reverse strand, counting down.
TGGGAACCGCGGGAGATTTCATGTATAACGATATTAAAAAGAGGTTTGGGTTATCTCAATCTTTAGCAGAACTTCTTGAATTTGATGAGAAATTCCGCGTTGATTATTTTAAATCTCTTGAGGTAATGAATTTGAACGAGGGTGTACTGAACTTTCTTACTCAGATTAAACGATCCGGAATTAAGCTTGCTGTCGCCACCTCCTCTTCGCCGGCAATGGCCAAAACCCTTTTAGAAAGATGTGGCATTATATCTTTTTTTGATGCAGTTGTAACAACGAGTGAGGCAGGGAAAAGCAAACCTGGGCCGGAAGTTTATTTGCTGGCAGCGCGGAAGATTGATGTTAATCCCTTTAATTGTCTGGTTTTTGAAGATTCTCCAAACGGATTATCGGCTGCAATCAATGCAGGAATGTGTTGTGTTGCAATTGAAACCAGCAGCGTCAATGTTTTGGAACTCTCAATTGCTGATTATGTAATTAAAACTTTTAGAGGAATGACGATCTTGCACCTTGAAGAGATATATTCACTGAAAAATCAGGCAAATTAGCTCATCAATAATTAGTTATGAAGAAAGTTTTGTCAGCAGAAGCTTTTGAAGTCGTAAGAGACAAGAGTTTCAGCCTTTTCCTTGCCTATAGATTTTTCATGACTGTAGCTACTTTAATGCAGTCGGTAATTGTGGGCTGGCAACTTTACAACATTACCAAAGATGTTCTTTCACTTGGAATGATTGGTTTGACAGAAGTAATTCCTCAGGTCTGCATTGCATTATTTGCCGGTCATTTTGTTGATATCTGGGATAGGAAGAGGATTATTTTCTATACGACTTTTCTGCTGCTAATTGGTTCACTTATACTTACAGTTTATAGCATTCCAAATTTTTATTTCCAGCAGTTGTATGGTGTCGCACCAATTTTCGTCACAATCTTTATAACCGGTCTTGTGCGCGGCATATTGATGCCTGCACATACTGCCCTTTTAGGTCAGCTTGTCCCACGCGAAAAACTTACCTCTGCATCTACCTGGAGCAGTACTGTATGGCATATTGCGGCTGTAGCTGGTCCCGCCTTCGGGGGACTGATCTATGGATTCTTTGGGATTATTCCTGCCTATTCGACTGTCTTTGGATTGTTTATGCTATGCGGAGTGATTCTTCTGTTCATTAAGAGCCCCGGGAAAGTGGCTATGATTGAGGGATCGGCAGAGGGTATTTTTGAGAGAATCAGAGAAGGGATTTTCTACGTATTCCAGCGTAAGGTCTTATTGAATGCCTTTGCACTCGATATGTTTGCTGTCCTTTTTGGCGGAGCTGTTGCTATGCTTCCTGTATTTGCTTCCGATATACTTAAAGTTGGTCCTGAAGGTCTCGGATTTTTAAGAGCCTGCCCGGCATTTGGAGCAATACTTATGTCAGTAATCCTGACATTTAAGCCACCGGTATCGCGTTCCGGATCTCAAATGCTTTACTGCGTCTTTGGATTCGGGATTTGTATGATTGTATTTGCCCTTTCAAAGAGTTTTCTGCTTTCGGCATTCTGCCTTTTCATGAGTGGTGTTTTTGATAATGTGAGTGTTATTATCCGTGCAAGTATTCTGCAGTTATATACATCAGACGAGATGAAGGGGAGAGTAGCGGCAGTGAACAGCATATTTATTGGTTCATCGAACGAATTGGGTGCGTTTGAGTCGGGTGTTGCTGCGCGTTTGATGGGTCTGATTCCTTCGGTGATTTTTGGTGGTGCCATGACGTTATTGATTGTATCGGTAACTGCCTGGAAGTCGCCGACTTTACGAAAGCTAGCATTGAAGGAACATGGGCGAAGCTGAAAATTTTAAAACTTTACCAACCTTCTGCCATGGTAATCCGTTGATGGAATACTCTTTCTTATTTCTTCGAAATTTTCATAAGTGACCTTTCCGGCGACAATAATTCTTAATTGATTTTCTGCGATTTTAATCATGTTCCTTAATGTTTCCTCACCTTCCATGGCTGTCGCTTTTCCGCCTGAGGTAAGAATACGGTTCACCCCTATACTTTTTAACTGTGCAACGGCCAACAGAAGATCTGTACAATCATCGATTGCCTTATGAAAAGTTACCTGTAGGGGCCTTGCAAGCTCCACCAGGCTGGCAGTTCTTTCAATATCAATCGTATTATCGTGGTTCAGAAGGCCAAAGACAACACCGGTTGCATT
>CAIOOC010000119.1 GCA_903859795.1 uncultured Bacteroidia bacterium | reverse complement strand
CCAGAAAGCCCGGAGAATCTAAGAGTAACAACTCCCAGTTTTGTATTCCTGACAGTTTGATGAGCCAGATTAAATTTGATACCGTTTCTGTAAAACCAGTTTATAACGAGCTTCGACTAATCGGAAAGATAACCTTTGATCAGGAAAAAGTAGTCCGCATCTATCCGTTAGTAAGCGGGAATGTTTCTGAGGTAAAAGTGACTTTGGGTTCGCTGGTAAAAAAAGGGCAGGTACTTGCAGTGATTAGAAGCTCTGAGATGGCAACTGCCGAAAATGATATGGTAACAGCCCGTTCCAATCTGGCTATTGCAGAAAAGAACCTTGCAGCAGCCGAAGATATGTATAAAAGCGGAATCATTGCCGACAAAGAATATACCGGCTTTCAAAAGGAGATGGATAAGGCTAAATCTGAATTTAACAGGGCAACCACTGTGCTTTCAATTTACGGGAACGGATCAAAGGATTATGTTGTCACCTCTCCGATTTCGGGTTATATTGTTGAAAAGTTTGTCAATGCGAATATGCAGATCAGACCTGATAACAGTACCAACCTGTTTACAATATCAGATTTGTCGAAGGTGTGGGCGCTGGCTAATGTCTATGAATCAGATATTGCACAAATCAGCGAAAATGAAAAGGTAGAGGTGACCACCATTTCATATCCTGATAAATTAATCTCAGGAAAGATCGATAAGATCTACAATGTTCTTGATCCGGACACCAAAACGATGAAGGTTCAGATTCAGCTTGAAAATAAAGATTATTTATTAAAACCTGAGATGTTTATTTCTGTCCTGGTGCATCACAAGACAAATGATCAGATGCTTTCAATACCTGCAGGTTCGGTAATTTTCGACAGAAATCAGTACTGGGCAATGGTTTATAACAGCAAATGCAATGTTCAGGCAAAAAAGATTGAGATTGCAACTTCAAACAGTGTAAATACGTATATCCGGTCAGGGTTGTCACCTGGGGATAAAGTAATAACAAACAGACAGTTACTCATCTATAATGCCATGTTTCAGTAACCATTTATTATTCAATTTTTATCAAGAAAATATTATAATTCTGATTAAATGAATAAATTCATAAAATATATCATAGCCTTTTCCCTGAGAAATAAGTTTATCGTTTTTTTCAGTATCACGATTCTCATCATCTGGGGTGTTTTCAGCTATACGAAAACTCCAATAGAGGCCTTCCCCGATGTAACGAATACTCAAATCTCAATCATTACTCAGTGGCCGGGCCGAAGTGCCGAAGAGGTTGAAAGGTATGTCACTATACCAATTGAGATAGAGATGAACTCAGTACAAAAGAAGATAAACATCAGGTCAACTACCCTGTTTGGTTTGTCCGTTGTAAAAATAATTTTTGAAGACGAAGTTGACGACGCCTTTGGCCGACAACAGGTTATGAATCTCCTGGGGAGTGTTGACTTTCCTGAAGGGGTAAAACCAGATGTCGAACCACCCTATGGTCCTACCGGTGAAATATTCAGATATACGTTAAAAAGTGAGACAAGAACTGTCCGTGAGCTTAAGACTTTCCAGGATTGGGTAATTGAAAGACAGATCCGCTCAGTTTCCGGAGTTGCTGACGTGGTAAGCTTTGGCGGAGAGGTTAAAACATACGAAATACAGGTAAATCCGCGTATGTTATCAAAATACAATATTACCCCTCTGGAGGTATATCAGGCGGTGAGCCGGAGCAATATCAATGTGGGGGGCGATGTCATAGAACACAATACACAGGCTTATGTGGTCAGGGGAATAGGTGTATTGGATAAGTTTTCCGAAATAGGAGATATCATTATCAAGAATATGAATGATAGTCCGGTATTGGTGAAAAATGTTGCAACTGTTGTTGAATCGTGCCTGCCGCGACTGGGCAACGTTGGACGCGATAACCAGCCTGATGTTGTTGAAGGGATTATTGTTATGCGTAAAGGGCAGGACCCCGGAGAGGTGATTGGGAAAGTTAAAGAAAAGATCGATGAATTAAATTCAAATATTCTCCCGTCAGATATAAAAATTGATACCTATTATAATCGTGAGACACTTATTGGCTATGCAGTTAGTACTGTTAGAGGAAATCTTATTGAAGGGATAATTTTTTTAACCGTAATCGTTTTGATTTTTATGGCAGACTGGCGCACCACGCTTATTGTATCACTAATTATTCCACTTTCGCTTCTGTTTGCCTTTATTTGCCTTCGGTTAAAAGGGATGTCTGCCAACTTGTTGTCAATGGGAGCGATTGACTTTGGAATTATTATCGATGGAGCCCTGGTAATGGTCGAGGGAATTTTCGTGGCTCTTGATACCAAAGCCCGGGCAATCGGAATGGAGAAATTTAATAAGCTCTCCAAATTGGGAATTATCAAAGATACCGGTACGGAGATGGGTAAATCGATCTTTATCTCAAAACTCATCATTATTACCGCCCTTTTACCGATCTTTTCCTTTCAGAAAGTTGAAGGAAAAATGTTTGCTCCGTTGGCATTTACTCTGGGTTTTGCTTTGCTTGGAGCCCTGATTTTCGCTCTAACCTTTGCCCCTGCGATGTCAAGCATCCTGTTTAAGAAGAATGTCAGGGAAAAGCATAATCCATTCCTTAATTTTATTATAAAATATACTACCTCCTTTTTTGACAGAACCTATCGCAATAAACGAATAAGTCTCATCATTGCCGGAACAGTGCTTGGCTTAACTTTTTTCTCATTCAGGTTTTTAGGGAACGAATTTCTGCCGGAATTAAATGAAGGGGCAATTTATATGAGAGCCTCTTTACCCAACAGCATTTCTCTAAATGAAGCGGTTAAAATCTCGGAAGACATGAGGCATATACTCAAATCATTTCCTGAAGTAAATCAGGTTATGTCGCAAACCGGGCGTCCCAATGACGGTACTGACCCGACAGGATTCTATAACGTTGAATTTTTTGTCGATATAAATCATACCAAGGAGATGGACCGTAAGGAAAACAGGGATGCGCTGATCGACCGGATGACTATCAAATTAATGAAATATCCGGGCATAATATTCAACTTCTCTCAACCAATTCAGGATAACGTCGAAGAGGCGGTATCGGGTGTTAAAGGTTCACTTGCAGTCAAAATTTATGGTGACAATCTGGAACTTCTGGAATCAAAAGCAGACAGCATTTTTGCAGTCATGAAAGATATTGAAGGAGTTGCCGATTTAGGAGTGATAAAGAATCTGGGGCAGCCCGAATTCAGGATTGAACTTGATGAAAATAAAATGGCATTGTACAATGTGGCTACTGCTGACTGTAACTCTGTGATCGAGATGGCTATTGGGGGAAAGGCCGCTTCCATATTCTACGAAGGGTACAAGAAATTTGATATCCGAATCCGTTATCTTCCGGAATACCGGACTAATGAAAAAGATATCGGGAATTTAATGGTTCCTACGTTGTCGGGAACACAGATTCCGATAAAAGAAATTGCATCGATAAAGAAAGTAATCGGTCCAATCCTGATCTTCAGAGACAAAAATATGCGATATATTGCCCTTAAATTTTCAGCAAGAGGACGGGATATGGGATCTACCGTAGCTGAAGCCCAACGTAAAGTTAAAGCTGCCGTCTCCTTACCAAAAGGGTATTCAATTTCGTGGGAAGGTGACTTTGAGAATCAGCAACGTGCTGCCAAACAGCTTAGTATTGTCGTACCTATCAGCCTTGTCTTAATCTTTTTCATCCTCTTTGTACTGTTTGGAAACGTTACCGATGCGGGATTAATACTTTTAAATGTTCCGTTTGCAATCGTGGGTGGTATTCTTGCACTTCATCTTACCGGCACAAATTTCTGTATCTCGGCCGGGATAGGTTTTATTGCCCTTTTTGGAATTTGTATTCAAAATAATGTCATTCTGCTCTCTAAGTTCAAGAAGAATCTTCATGAACGAATGCACCTGGATAATGCAATCCGGTCAGGTGTAATTGCCCGGATAAGGCCTGTAACAATGACTGCTGCGTTGGCAGCCATTGGACTTCTGCCAGCAGCACTCTCTACGGGAATTGGATCAGAATCTTCAAGACCTTTGGCAATTGTGGTTATTGGAGGTTTAGTGACAGCTACAACACTGACACTATTTATTTTTCCGATTATATTCAAGATAATTTATACGCTGCGTTTAAAGGAGTTAAGAGACTGATATTTTTTAGGAAAAAGTAACAGCTGGCACCTATGAAGGGGATTTATTGCCACAATAAGATTAAAATAACATCAGGAATTAAAACCTTCCTGATGTTATTTTTTCTTCAAATTAGAAAATCCTCCACAGTGGGTAAGGTGAAATAGAATATCGAACCTTCTCCTTCGGTACTCTCAACCCATAACTTACCTCCATGCCGTTCAACAAATTCCTTGCAAAGAACCAAACCCAGACCACTACTGACCTCTCCCTCCGTCCCTTTTCGGCCCGTTTGAACGTCGAGTCTGAAAAGTTTATCGACCATGTCGGGGCTTATCCCAATACCATTATCCTGAATCGCTATTTGAACAATGTTCTCCCCTTCAAACGTGGCAGATAGGATTATCCTGCCTCCCTTTGGTGTGAATTTTACAGCGTTGGACATCAGATTCCTGAAAATTGTCTGCAGTAACTGATGGTCAGCTATTGCAATAATGTTTTCTTCTATTCTGTTGACTATTTCAATTTCCTTTCGCCTGGCCGGTTCGAGAATACTGGAATTACTCTCCTCTGCGATTTGGAATAACGAACTCCGAACAGGAATGAATGGAATCAGCCCCTGCTGAATCAACGACCATTGCAACAGATTCTCAAGCAATCGGAATAGATTAGTGGCTGAATTTCTCATACTCACAGCTATTTCCTGAATCTCCTGCATCGTCAGACTCGGCAAATCCTCCGCCATTATTTGTGTTAGTCCCAGGAACCCGCTGAAAGGACTACGGATATCGTGCGAGATGATGGAGAAAAATTTATCCTTTTCTACATTTGCTCTTAGTAGCTTCTCATTTTGAAGAATAATCTCCTCCTCTGCCTTTTTACGGTCGGTAATATCTGTTATAAAATTCATTGTGGCCGGCTGACCTTCCCATTCGATTTTAACTCCTCCCATCTCAACCCATTTGATCGCAGAGTCCTTCCTCTTAATTCTGATTTTGTACCTTTGGTCTGCATTTTCACCCTTTAACCTGTTGGCCTGGTTTTGCAAAACTAAATCCCAGTCATCCGGATGAATAAAACTAAGGAAAGGAAGGGAAAGCAGTTCATCCCTGCTATAACCACTGAGCTCCACAATCATTGGATTCACAAACTTAAGTATCTGGCCTTGTCCGACCAAAATCCCTTCATTAGCGGTCTCTACTAACAGGCGATAGCGTTGTTCACTCTCATGAAGTCTTTTTTCAGTAATTTTTCGTTCACTTATATCGACAATAATCCCCCTAATCCCGGATGGTTTATTTGCCCTAATGATTGGATTTGAATAAACCAATCCCGGGAATGTCGAACCATCTTTTCGAAGCATCCGGTATTCATTGCCTTTTAATAATTTCCCGGAATACAGTTGTTGAATATTTTCTCTGGCTGTTGCACGCTCCTCCGGGATATGAAAATTAAGGGAATTGATTCCAATAATCTCAAAATCTTCAGGATAACCGAAGATCTTAAAGGCTTGCCTGTTTACGAAAACAAAATTTCCGTCGATGTCGGTTTCAAAAATAACCTGCGGCAACAAATCTGCCAATTCTCTAAATTTTTCTTCACTCTCTGAAAGAGCCGTTTCGACCTGTTTGCGGGCAGTTATATCCCGAAAATTGATTACAATAGACTCCACACTGGGTTCTGCCAACAAATTTGTAAAAGTACTTTCCACCCATTTCCAATTGCCTTGTTTATCCTGAAAACGATATTGAATAGTTGGAATATATGTAGCGTCATCCAAAAGTCTGACCAGATTATCCAAAACCATCTGCAGATCATCGGGATGGGTATTTGCGTTTGGATTGGCTGTAATTTCTTCAATTGGGTCATAACCAAAAATTCTTCTCGCCGACGGACTGACAAATTTAAAGTTTCCCTCACCACTTATCAGGGCAATTCCATCTGGAGCATTTTCGATAATTGCCTGATAATGTTGTCTCACTTTTTCTACCTTTTCTACGGCCAATTTACGTTTTGAGACATCCCTATAACAGCCAAACACGACTTTTTTACCATCAACATCAGAAGAGGAAAAAGTAGACTCGACCCATAATTCGGTTCCATCCATCCTGCGATTTACCCATTCATAGGGGCCGCAATAAGCGTTCGCTCCGGAACCGAGAATCTCATTTATAAATCTTGAAGACCTGAGGCCATCAGGCTGAAATTCAGGAAATAAAATTTCGAATGACTTTCCGAGGACCAGATCGGGGTTTCCCCGGAACATTTTCCCGAAGGCACTATTAAATTTCATGATGTTCCCATCGGCAATTATCACACAGGCATCGGGAGAACTATTAAAGAAAATCAAGTCAAGCGAATCGTTTATCATGACAAATTCTTGGTTTTAAAGTATTTCCTTAATAATTCCAACAATTCGTCTTTCTTTATTGGTTTAGCAATGTAATCATCACATCCTGCAGAGATAGCCTTCTCCCTGTCTCCGGCCAGGGCATAAGCTGTTTGTGCAATAATAAGAACCCTGCTATTAAATTGTCGGATTTGTCTCACTGCTTCATATCCGTCCATTCCGGGCATTTTAATGTCCATCAACACCAAATCAATATCGGGATTATTCCGGCAATTTTGTACAGCAGCAAGACCGGTATTCACTGTAGTAATGTTGTCACCAAAGTTTTTAACAGCTATTCCCATCAGGAGAGCAGATTGTTCGTCATCCTCTGCAATTAAAATTTTAAGATTAGTAATCTCTCTCTCTGCTTTCACAGCTGTCTGGCTATTTCCGGCAGAATTTACTTCTTCAGTATTTTGGGGATGTGGAATTGCGAGGTAAAACAGGGAGCCTTCACCAACTACACTTTCAACCCAAATTTTCCCTCCAAGCATCTCTGCATAAGCTTTTGATATCGAAAGACCTAACCCCGAACCATCAAATTTCCTGGTATTTGATACATCTGCCTGCATAAACCGCTCAAAGATCGCTACCTGTTTATCCTCAGGAATCCCAATCCCAGTATCTTTTACAGTGAATACAAGCAAATCTTCATTTTTACGAATATTTACCTCGATTGATCCTGCTTTGGTGAACTTTATGGCATTCCTGATTAAATTCGAAAGTATCGAAATTAGCTTCTCACTGTCGGTGGATATATATTGTTTATTGCCTGGTAAATCATTTAATAAGCTGAAGTTAAGTCCTTTTTTCTCTACTTCAGATTTAAAAATAGCTGTTAACTGGGTTCCAAACTTTTCAATGTTTAATTCCGATAAATTCAGTTTCATCTGACCTGTTTGAATCTGAGATATTTCAACAATGTCGTTAATTGTATTCATAAGTCTTTCGGCACTTTTATGGATCAAAGCACTATATTCTGTTCTTTCCTCAGTGGTCAGATCATCCCCTTCAAGTAGTGACAGAAATCCAAGTATTCCATTAAACGGGGTTCTGATTTCATGTGAAATATTATTCAAAAAGGCTGATTTAAGTTTGTCACTCTCTACTGCCTGTTCCTTTGCTTTGATAAGATCCAGTACCATTTTATTCCGTTCGGTAATATCTGACTTCACGGCAACAAAATGGGAAATTTCTCCGGCAGTGCTGATAATCGGGGAAATAATTACAGTCTCATCAAACAAGTCACCATTCTTCTTCCTGTTTCGCATCTCTCCAATCCAGTTTTTACCGGACAAGATTGTGCTCCAAAGTTCCTGATAAAACGCATCGGATTGTTCTCCTGAATTAAGCAATCTCGGATTTTGCCCCATCACTTCATCCTTTGTAAAGCCGGTAACATTGACGAAATTAGGGTTTACATACTGAATAGCTCCACTTTTATCGGCGATCACAACTGTTACAGGATTTTGTTCAATTGCTTTGCTGAGTAGCTTCAATTGCCTCTCTGCAACCATCCGATGAGTAACATCGATTACAAAAACTGAGAGACCAACAATTGTTCCATCCTGGCTTTTAATGGCACTATAGTAATTTTCATAAAAAGTCCGGTGGAGCAAATCATCGCCATATTCTTCTGTTTCAATGAAGTATTCACCATTCAGTGCCCGGTCAAAATTAATTTGTGCTTTTTTCCTGTCATCCTCGTTCGAGATAATATCCACCATATTCATTCCTATCCGGATATCTACACCCCAGATCATTTTCATGGTTTTTACATGAAAATGGGTGAAAGAGCTGTAACAGTAATTTCTATCAAGGGCGAACATGATAATATCAACAGGACTTTCAAAAATAGATTTAAGGAGTATCAAATCCTCCTGATATTTATCTTTGCTCTTCTTCAGCTCCGATTCCGCAAACTTCCGTTCCGTTACGTCCCTTAATGCTCCATTTACATGACTGGGCTTGCCATCAATACCTGAAATCAGCTTGGCATTAATTGAAATAAATTTCTCCCCCGACTTTGTCTTAAATCTTAATTCCCAGTCTCTTAGCTCGCCATTCCTTTGAATGGCTTCCATAAAGGTATCTCTTTCTAAAGGATTGGCATAAAAGTCATATACCGGAAGGCCAATAATTTCCTCTCTTGTATATTCCGAAAAACGCTCAATGGATGGACTTACATCGAGAATAATCCCGTCAAGATTAATCTGGTAAAACACATCCTGAAGATTCTCAAAGATATTGCGGTATCTTTCCTCACTGGCACGTAATTTGGATGCTGTGATTCTTTTATAATAATAGTAAGACAACAGTGTTACTGACACCAGGATTAACAAAAAAAGGACAACCTGATATCTGATCTGGAAATGCTGATGATCGATTTCGAGGTTCTGAATTTTTATCTGGTTATCTCTTAGTACTAGTTCTCGATTTTTTTCAATATTGGCCAATTTAAGATTGTTATCCTTTGAATCGACTGTATCTTTGGCCGTAGAATATAGCTTATAATATTCAAGTGCAGATTTTGTATCACCCAATTTTTCATATACTGTTGAGATCAACTTTGCATTTTGGGATATCAGCGACTTGTCATCCACCGATTTCAATAAATCAAGAGAGCGAAGGATGTAATTCCTTGCATTTAGCAGATTGTCTCTTCTCGTAATTGCAAAATATGGACATTTACCTGAAATTTTTACGCTTTCATCCGCAATTTTCAAATAGATTTCACCAACATAGCTGTTATAAACTGCACCATCATAAGGAATTGCCAACTCCTGGCTAATAGATGCTGACTTTATTGCAAGTTCAAGTGCACCACATACATCGTCAATTTTCATCCTTAGTTCTGAAAGATTAATCAGGACCTCAGCTACCATTTTTTTATTGTTCACTCCTTGAGCCAGAAGCAATGCCTTCTGGTAACAACTGTCTGATTTTGAATAATCTGAGAACTGACAAAAGATAATTCCAAGATTATTGTAATTTCTGGAAAGGTCGAGGTTGTTACTTAGTGCAGAATTGATTGCGATCGCTTTGGTCAGATATTCTTTAGCCTTGGTATATTCCTTCCTGATCTGATAGAAATTACCAAGGTTATTGGTTACGAAGGCTATTCCCTGTTGGTCACCAATGCGGGTATATTCAGCCAACGCTTTGTAGAAATTATCCAGTGCCACAGGGTAATTACCTTTTACCGCATAATTGGTCCCAATATAGTTGTAAGAAGATGCGACACCTTTTCCCCAGTGCAGTTTTAGAGCAAGCGTCCGGGCCATTTCACCATAATGGATTCCGGAATCAGTATCAAAACTGAAATATTGGAAGGACAATTTTCCCAACAATTTGACTTTATTGGTATCCTGCAATGCACATGTGAT
>CAIOOC010000118.1 GCA_903859795.1 uncultured Bacteroidia bacterium | reverse complement strand
GTCCATGATCGTAAGGATATCCGAAAACAACATGAGGAGCAATATTGTATGTTCCAAGATTGTCGTAAAAACCCCCTTCCCCGGGATTTTCATAATCGACAATCATCGACAACAGTTCATCCCGTTTTTTATTATCAGCAATTTTTGCCCGCTCAAGTTGTCTCTTTAACCAACCTAATCCGATGAAGTCGTGTTTTAAGTTAAACAATCCATCATTTCGTTCGCCGAATAGTCTGTTACTTTCATCGCTTATCACAATTGCTTCATTTCGGAGTGCGGTCATCTCATTTGTTTCATCAGGGTCAAACAGGGTGAGAGCTTCCTTGATCCCTTTTTTTGGATCCCCGCTTTTTAGCGATTCAGAAATAAGTTTTTCAATACGTGTTTGCAACTGCATTTGCTGGTCAACACTCAGCTGTGTGTACCTGTCAAGAACTCCTTTTTGCATGTACATGCGCCAAAGCCAATCCCTGTCCATCAGTTCTTTAGGAATTAGTCTACCTGCTTGTTTCACAAGGTCATAATACCTCTTTAATCCTTGTTTTTTAGGCAAAGGTGTTCCAGGGCGCTCTTCAAGGTTCTCCTCCAGTATAAAAAGAGCCCGTGCCATCAGCGGTGCGGCTTCGGAGCCGAACCACGTATTGCAGTAGTCATTAACTACGGCATCGAGGCTAGTTCTGGGAGACCATAGAAGCCTTTGCCACATCCACTGGTTAAAATGGTCGTGGTGGCCGCTTGAATGGGTAATATCTCCAACTCCATATGGCATCAGATCGTTGAATACCCTATAATAATTTTTCGGACAAGCATAAAATGAAAGTCTGTTATAGACCATTGTCAGAAACTGATCGGGGCGTCTCTCATAGATTTCATGACTCCAGTGGGGTGGATGATTCCCTTGTTTGTCGGGTCTTGGATACATTTGCACAAATGCATGCTGAGCATATTTCCAGTGAGTTATCTCATTGTAATAAAGCAGCTTAACTTCCGGCGGTAATTGGTGCAGAATTTCTTTCGGGTATAGGCTGTACGGACCATAACCAGGGTAACGAAACAGGTCCATACGGTGGGTTTGACGGTGACCAGGTTGCCATGAAGTTGCATCAGAACCGGGTCCGTATCCCCAGGCAAAAAGCCAGTCACTTGGTTTCTCCTGCAAATATTTGAATATTGCATTATCATCCGCATTCTGGAATTTTTGATTTGTAAAATAAACCCTGGTTTCAGGATGATACTTATGTACGATGGCAGCCATCTTTTCAATTGTCTGAATAAAGATCTTTCCATACGGTTTACACCTGTCACATTCACATCCGCCGCCATCTCCTCCCCAGAATTTCACCAAATCGAACGCCTGGCGGTCTTTGAAGAACTTATCACACTCGTCGAGCATATACTGATTCCCTTCAGGAACCGACAGACAAACATACCCGGGTCTGCCGATAGACTCTTTAGCTTCCCATTCTTTTGGAATTTCACCAAGAGCTGTATTTGGACCGAATTCACCCTGAGTCATCAAACCATACGATTTAATAAAATCAAACATAACTCCGTAACCTGTTGAAAAGATATTGGCCCCGGCCAATGCATAATCCAGAATTACGCGTTGCGTTTCATTGTCAGTCCAGGGACGTGCCTTGGCCAGGGTTTTTGCGATATTACTTTGCTGAACCTGAGTACCGCGGATCTCGAAAGCAGGGGCCGTACGGACTTCAAGATTATCAGGTAATTGAATCACCCCATTTCTGATTGTTGCCTGGCGGAGCAATTCCCCGACTGCATAAAGACAACCCCGTTCATCGATGCCGGCAGCAATCACAAGGTCTTGTTTCTCATCCTTCTTAAGTAAAAATCCTTCAGGACCAGGCTCCAGATCCGAGAGTGGCAGAACATGACCCCATGTAAACCAGGCCACAATCTGATTATCGCTTTTGGGCATTCCCAGCAAAATCAACAGTGCATTCTTTGTAGGTTTTAGTTCAAAATTTCCGGGTATAACCTTGACCTCCTTAATACCAGCTTCTTTTAGCCTGTCAGATAATAGATTTATGATATTTATCTCAACTTTTCCAGCCGTTACGGAATGTTGAATGATTACAGCATTGTATTCTGCTCCATCCGACATCCTTGAATTGAAAAAAAGGGCAGCAAAAAAGAGGCATAATTTAACGGTTGCGCGGAAATGAAAATTCCCTTTTTGCCAACCTCTTGATTTTGATAATATATTCATTTCTTAATTCATCTGTATTAGGCTAAAAGGCTCGCTCAGACCATAATCCATGAAATAATACTGATTGAAGGATGCCGTTTTTGCCGGGGCAGTATCCCAGTCTCCCGGCCCGTTGATCCAACGTTTGTTATCCTTATAAAAATATCCGAATGTATTTTTCAAACTGCCGATAACTTTCACGGATATGGTATTTTTGCCCTGGCTTACAAATCTACTGATATTCAGTTCGTAAGGTGGATATGAGATAATCCCGGCTTTTTTATCATTAACAAAGACTTCGGCGATAATTCCATTCCATTTGTTGAGTTTTACCTTAAACTGATCTTCTGTTTTCAGGATATTAAAACTCTCGGTATATGAAACTTTTTGAGCATAGAACGGATAACCCATTGTCTTCCATGAGCCTGGTTTGGAAAGGGTTCCTGAGGCAATCTCAAAGCCCTGCTTTAAAGGATTAAGGACAAAGTTACCCACGATATAAGCTGGCATCAACTCGGCGTGAACAGACATTTTCGGTGCTTTCAGTGTAATCGTGTTGAGACCCTTTTGAACCTTATCACCGACCGGATATTTATGGAAATCACGATCAATCCACCAGTCAGCACTATTCTCAACCTTTCTCCCATTAATAAATACTTCCCACAATTCGGGCCGCTCAACAACAGCAGATAATTTGCTCACCATTTCAGGCGATACGTTATCAGCTATAACGAAATGGTAATTCACTTCGAATGCCGAATTTGTTTTGAAGGTATCCAGATCAAGATATTGCTTTTTATACTGGATCTTGTGCTGCCATGGATTGCCCATTTTAAAACCGGTGCTGTCGTATAACTGACGCATCGCTTTCATGAAATAGGTATCCTTAAGTTTCAGCTTGTTGGATTTAACATCCAGAAAATCAAGAACGAGAACATTCTCACTTTCGGGTTTTATGCTTTCGAATCCCGATCCAGTTAACGGTTGTTCGGTGGTAGTTGGCCTTGGTAAGTCTGTCTCCGCAATGTTATTATCTGACAAATAATACAATGCACTGCCGATCGGGGATAAGGTTATGTCAAAAACAAGTTGCCCGTTTTGTGTTTTTACCGGTAACCTGAAACATTCGCCTGTGATAAGATCCATTTTTAACAGGCTTTTCCCTTTTGCATGTATCGTTGCGACAACATTTTTTGAAGTGTCGGTATTTACCATAAAAAGAAGCTGGCCATCCTGCATAATCCGGCGCTGGTAATAGAATTCTCCAGATACTGGGGTCGCCTCATCAATTGTGAAGTCGTCCAGTGCAAATAGTTTTTTAACCGTTTGATCATCTGCTTTACTGGCTAAAGTCCACTGTACCGGGTACTTGGCTTTTAATTCATTGACCGCATTTGATGGAGCTCCGTCCAGACATGGAATCTGTTTGGCAAATGATAACACTTTGCCGCCTTGTTGCAGATAATCATTTATTAGTGTGTAGGTTACTTTATCGATGTTTTCCATAGATTCAGGTAGAACGACTAAAGAATAGGTCCGGTTACCTACAATTAATTTTCCGTCTTTTACAGAGCCTAATGTTCTCATGACATTTTCAGAGCCAAGGTCATACTCATAATGATTGCGTTCCAGCTGGTAAATAAACAGTTTAAAATATTTCTGAATCGAGTCAGGAGTGGTGTTGTTTTTCACCCTCGAAAAGTACATCCAGGATGTAGTATTTGGTTGAATAACGAGAGTTTTGTTGATTTGCTCGCCCGAAGCAGTTGCCATTGAGATCCTTCCGATATAATCGCCCATAGGTTTATAGTTTTCCCACCAGGGTTCATGGTAGGTAAAGGAGGGTGGATAATCAAATTTACGGACCCCCTTAATTGTATAATAGGCAAGATGTTGGTTTACAAAGTTTACGCCTAAAACCTCTTCCCAGTCAACGAGCTTCTTTAAATTGGCAAAAGAGATTTCCCAGCCTGCACCACCATAAGTTTCGCTCAGTGTACGCTGACGTCCGGCCTGGTTTGCAGCGCTGCGCAATTCTCTGATTGCCCTTGTATTTCCAAACTGACCACCCTGTCCATTGGGGATATACTCGTTTCCCAGCATGTCGACTCCCGGTTGCTGGTGATGAATGTAAAAAGAGGCTTCATCGGAACCATCTGTAGGTTTCGGCCAGCCATGTTCCCAGTAATGTCCGGTAAACTTAAGGCCATTTTCTTCACAATATTTTCCATAAGGGACTGCCCATCGTTCAACAAACATTTCCAGTATTAGCTCAAAGTAGTCGTGGCGAACTTTTTTCCAGTCTCCGACTTCGTCAACAAGGCATGGGAGGTTCACTTTTAGGTCGTATCCCCATCTTTTATTAAATTCAGAATATAAATCCGAGGTCCATCTGAAAGCCGAGTTTGGGCCCATTGCAGCCTCCAGGTTTGGCTCATCGGTAAAAGATCCCATCAAAGTTTTTCCAAATTCATCCTTGTCGTATTTTTCATATCCCTTCATTGTTATTTCAAGGAATTTTTGTGTGACACCTTTTTGAAGCAGATCCACGTAGGGAAAATTACCGTACCAATACGATTTTGCGCCAAACGTTTTTTGAAAAAGGTAGAATACTCCGCTTTTCCCAATGAAGGAATCCTTTGTTGAAGTGATATCTACAAATTTGTTGTTTTCGGATTTTAAGATTACCTCATATTTCCCAGTATCCGGTTTTAAGATCTCCTGGCGATCGAATTTTAGTCCCGTTCCGTGATTGTAAGATTCAGGCATCTCTGCCGGTACGTGGCCTCCTGCAAAACCGCTTGGATACGAATCTTCGTCATATATCCAAACCTTCATCCCCAATTCTTTTGCCTTACGGACTGTGTGATCGAACATATGATTCCAGTCTTCTGAAAGATATTCGGTCAAAAGCCCCGGACGAGGATGGATAAAAACCCCGCCAAGACCGCCATCCTTGAATTTTTTAAGTTGAAAATCAATGCCTTCCTCGGTAATCTTGTCATTCCAGTCCCATAGCGGTGCAGACCGGTAATCCGATGGTGGATCTACAAACTTACTTCTCAATTCGGCATAAGTCTGAATGCCTACGGAGACAGGTTTTTGTTTGCATGCAACGGCAATAGTAATCAATAGAATGATCTCAATTGAATTGAGAAGATGATACTTTTTCATATTTATCAGATTAATAATATTTCAATGTAATTAGTCAGTTATTGGTCAGGTAAAGATATGATTAATTCAAAATGAACCAAGTTATTTACTTAGCAGATCCGGACCACTTCAATTCCAAGTATCTTTCCAAGTTTATCAATTTTCGGCGCGATATGACCAACACCGATTGCACAATGGTGTGCGGGTCCCTGTTTTGACCATTCGTTCATAAATCGCCTGGCCCCAATTGAAAATCGATATCGGCTGTTTGTATTCCCGATTTCAAGAATTGGTCCCTCAACTGATTCCCCTTCGGCTACCAGTAAAAACAAATTGTCTTTTCCTTCCACCACTGAGAGTAAAGTTACCGGACCATGTCTTACCGTCATCTGAATGGACAATCCCTTTCCTGGTTTTCCGTGGTAAATTGGAAGGGGAACCAGTTTAACCTTTCCTTCGGCGATCGCGAAATGTGCCGGTCCGTCGTGTCCCAGCATAACTACATCATCCTTAAAATCCATCAAATAGAATTCGGAAAATGAGCCTCCAGCACCAAATTCGGACATAATCTTCATCGCCTGTGCATTTTTTATCTCACATTCTCCGGCGACCGGGATATTTTTACCCGTAAGAAGCGTGTTTCCTGCAATAACTGAGGTGACAATATTTTCATGATCGTTTCCTGATTCACCTTCGTAATAGTATGCCATAGATCCTAACTGGCGTTTGCCGATAAGCTTGTCTAATGCGACTGAAGTTTTTGCAGCGCGTTCTATTTCTGAATGTTCGCATTCAGGAGAAACTTCAAATGAACGATTAAACTCCTGAATTTTGGTCAGAACTTCAGAATTGGTTACTTCATCACGATACTTTTTCAGTTCATCCATCTCCAGCAGTTCGATATGATTTCCGAATACTGCTGATTGTTTCGTCATATCAGTATAAACATCCAGCATACCCCCGTAGTAGTGTCCTAAAACTCCCAGCCGGTTATTGCGCATGGTCACTGCCACCCGGGCTGCTTCAGTCCATCCTTTAATCTCCTGCCATGCCACATCATCCTGAAGATAGCCTGTAACGATGTCATATTGAATCATTGAGCGGTTGAAAACACTGGCTATCTCCGGGACAGAGCAGGCCTGGCAATGTTCAAGCCAGATCCCTGTCATTTTACCGCGGTCCTTAAGGTTGTTAAACGCGTTATAATCCAGCTCTGCTACTGGTTGCAGATTAAGAATTACCACCGGAATTTTCAACCGCTGAGCAACCGGCAGAACGGTTGAAGAAAGCGCATAGGTCGAAACATACAGAAATACAATTTCCACATCCTGACTTTTGAGGAAATCAGCTGCCTCGCGGGCCCTGACAGGGTTGTCAACCATGCCGGCATCAATAACCTCAACGCCAAAATCTGAGATCCGGGTTTTAATCGTAGACTGATAGTTCTTCAGATTGTCAAGCAATCCGTCGAATTGTGCCCAATAGGTATCGAGGCCAATTCCAAATAGTCCGACTTTAGTTTGCATATTTTTATAATTTATTTTCCAAAGACAATATGAAATAACAGTAAAGATATAATGTCGAATTCTTATTTATGATTAATTTCTTTATTATCATACTATTCCAATTTGCTAATCACTGCTGGTCAAGATTTGAACAGGACCGAGTAATCCAGAATCGAGCAATGGTGTATTTGATTTGAGCATATCAAAACGGAACGAGTCGTGCGTTTTTGTAAGCCGTTTTTCTTTTGGCAGATTTAAATCTCCAACGACGCGGTTTGCCCACAGATTAATTATATCTATCTCCAGCTTATTGTCTTTATTCTTAATTAATTTCGTAATCTCAACCCGCCAGGGTGCGCACCAAAGTATTCCAAGGTTAGATCCGTTTAACCGTACTTCTGCAACATTTTTAACTTCACCCAGATCAAGAAAAAGCCTTTCTCCTTTTAAGTCTGAAATGATTCTGCCATTCGCTGATGTAGTCAGGTCAAATGTCTTACGATAAGTGGCTTTTCCTGAATAATGTTTGATTCCCTCTTCATTTCGATTTATCCAATTCACAAGTTTGGGGAAATCTGCCTCGGCAGGGCCGCCCCATTGGGGATCGAAAGAAACTTTCCAGGAATCGTCAAGTTCTATTAACTTCTTTATCACAAGGCAGTTCGGTATGCCACTTCCTGCTTCATCTGTGGAGATCGGTTTGCGAAACACAATGAAATTGGAGTCAAAACGATCCAGATCCAGCTTTAGAGTTGTATTTCCATTGTCTTGCCTGAAACTTTGTGCTTCACGAATATCCCCGGTAACAGCATTCCAGATCTCGGGTTGTTTTCCTGAAATACGAAATGTAAAATCGGCCGTTTGCAGTTTATTAGTTTTGTTAATAACGAAATAAATCTCGCTATTCTCAGTAGTCCGATGAATATAATCGAATTTTTCGGGCTGTACGGCTTGATCAGTAAAAGTAAAATCTCGCTTCACTCCATCTGCCAATAAAATCTCACGTGGAGTTCTGCCCCAGATCACCCTTCCCTTACCAAAATGACGCTCAGTTCGTGTTTTGCCATCAAGGTTGCCCCAAACTTCAGCTGCAATTTTTCGTACTTGGTTATCTGAATTCCGATAGTTTTTAAGACCTGAAGACCTTTCCGGTGGTGGACCGACAACTGTCGCTCCATCACGAACCAGCTCTCTGATTTTATTGATTACCCCGACTGACATTTCGTTGGATGGGAGTGACGAAACCTCCAATTTTTGGTACTGGCTGACTTGCCTGCAAATATCGGGCAACGGAGATGTACAATTCTGTAGGACAAGCAGACGATAACTCATGCCATCCGGCAGCACGATTCGTCCGTTCCTGACTGACATCCGGGTAAGCAATACTTCAGAATTGCAGTAATCGCAGTCATAACCTGCACCCAGTGACGGAATAACATATTTGGGTGGTGCCAGCGTTGGGGGTCTTTCCCCAAGATAAAAGCAAACGTCACCTACGAACTTTCCCTGCTGAAGCATAAACTGGCATCGGGAAAGATAAGTAAAGAAAGGTGACGACTCTTCCCACCAGGTAATATTCGGGTTCCAGTGCTGTCCTGCACAGAATTCATACCCAGGCTTGCCGTCTGACGGAGGCTGGCATGTTGCCTGATGCAGCATAATGCGGTTGATTCCCTCACAAAAGGCATCGTTGGCATAAGGTTTCAGGTCGGCAGGCCCAAGTGACCAGTGTGTGCGATCCTGTTCCTGTTGAGTGAAAGATTCGGCCATTGCCTCCTTTTTACCATAAATATGAGATGCTGTTGCAGTTTGCTTGAGATTTAGCCGCAGGTGCCGGTCGGAATTATATCCTCCGGGTGCTGTGAAATGGCCATTTACCCAGAATTCTCCGGCAGGGATATCGCAACGTCCAAGGTTTTTCAATACATCCTGTGTAGAAATGTCGTTTGGTCCGCCTGCCTCATTTCCAACCGCCAATCCGTATTTATGGCATAAATCATAAAAATGGCCATAAAAATTCTCTGCGACACAATCCTGTAGTGTACGGTCAAAATCATTGCGAAAACGGGCGGAGACCAACGAGTCGCCAACAGTGTAACCTGCAAGGGCGGGCAAAAAGGGCTTAAGATCGTAGCCGCGGAACCTAAAGAACTGATTTGGAAAATCCTGTGTCCAGTTCAGTTTACCGCATTCCCAGCTGTCGGACCACAGATAGGCCAGTTTCCCACCCGCTTTTTTAGCTTCTTCGATAACCAGCTTGCCTAGATGGTCAAAGTGATCGTCAAGGGAAGCTGAGTTTAAATAGTCAATCTCGTAGCCATCGCCACCTGTGAATGTGTCCCCTTTGGGATATGCATACCAACGGGCCCATGTGTGACCGGTTAGCGTATAGCCATTACGCAGAATCACCCATTCTCCGTCAGGCACATTCCATTCCAGACGACCGTCCGGTTTTATCATTTCCGAAATGTCCAATACTTTTTGTGACCCGATATTTTTTGAGTCGCCCTGAACCCTAAAAGCTTGTACTAAGATGTCATGATAATATCCGTCATTGGTCTCGGGTTGAGCTATTTTACCCGAGTATTTCTGCGGTCCTGAAACCTTTAATTCTGAATGTACAATCTTCTTCATGGCATTGTCCGGAGTCACCCAGGGACCCATCATCGTCCAGCCGCCGGCCAGGTTAAAGCCTATTTCGATTTTTAATCTGGCTGCCTCACGGACAGCATGCCGAAAAAGTTCCCGCCAATCTGGACCCAGAAACTCCACACCCAAAAGTGGTTCCTTTCCGGCATACCCTCCGGTACAAATCAGATTTACACCGCTTATCCCCTTTGCCTTAAACTCCTCCAGATCGCGCGTAATCCCAGCTTTATCAACACGATTGAAAAGCCACCACCAGTATACTCTTGGTTTTGCTGAATCGGGGGGGGAAAGAAATGAGTTTTTCAGGGAATCTATACCTTTTGCAACCGACTGATTTCCGAGTAAGCTGATAAAAATCAAACATATATTTAATATGGTTCGTGAACTTTTAAGCATATCGTAAATTATCAAAATTGATTATTTACTGAGTTTAAAAACCACGGCTTCCTGTTTTGCCAAACCGGATCTTAAGTTTCCGGGGATTGCAATTTTAACCCCGTCATCAACAGTCTTACTGCTTAATTTAAGATTTGATGAAAGCAGCGTGGCCTTTAGCTTTCCTTGTAAATTCGTCCTTACAATAATTTCGGCAGGTAATTCATTCTCATCCTTTGATGGCATGTAAATTGCGTAGATGACCTTATCGCCTTTGGCTGTATAAGCCACTTTGCCATCAAGAAAAGGTTCCACCGGATTTGTTTCGTAAATCGCTTCTCCGTTTATCTGCAGCCATTTGCCCAGCATACTCAGATTTTCATATACCTTCGGTTCGAAGTCTCCCTTCCCGTTTGGACCCACGCCGAGTAACAGGTTACCCCCTTTTGCAACGATATTAACCAAAAGCTGCACAAGTTCTTTTGATGATTTGTAATTATCATTCTTAACCCAACCCCATGCACCACCCATTGTAATACAGCTTTCCCAAGGTACAGGCAACGCTTTTTTTGGTGTTTTTTGTTCCGGAGTTAAATAATCTTCATATTCACCCTGCACCCAGCGGTCGACAACAAGCATCCCGGGCTGTTTTGCACGGGCCTTTTCCGAAATTAGTTTCATATTGATATCCATGTCGTACGGATATTTGCAAAACTCCTCTACATTTTTATTGATTGTATTTAAAGGCCTTACCCAGCATCCGTCGAGCCATAGAATATCAACTTTCCCATATTCAGTTGTCAATTCATTTAACTGGTTTTGAGTGAATTCTATATATTTCTTCCACCTGTCGGGATGTTTGGTGATATCGTACGATGGATTTCTGTCTTTGGGCGGGTAATATGACCACCAAAAATATGGTGTATTCCAGTCGGGTTTTGAGAAATAGATTCCGGTTGCCAACCCCTCTTTGCGGGTTGCATCGAGAACCTCCTTTAATACGTTTGATTTTGGATTGATCGAGAATGGACATCCTTTATCCGTTACCTTAAAGTCGGTGTATTTGGAATCAAAGAGACAGAATCCGTCATGGTGCTTTGAAGAATAAATCATGTATTTAGCCCCCGAGGTTTTAAACATCTTTGCCCATTTCTCCGGGTCGAAATTTACCGGATTGAATTTGGTTTTCGTATTTCTGTAGTCGTTGCAGAATTTGTAATAATCGTCATATCCGTCACGGGTAATCCAGTCTTCGGGGCATAATGCCCACGATTCCACAATTCCCAGTTCGGAGTAGAGGCCCATATGGATTAATAAACCAAATTTGTATCCCTGCCATTTTTTAAGATTTTCCATCACTTTCGGATCTCTTGGCCACACATAAGTATCTGTTTCAGATAAATTCTGTGTTAACTTTACTGCCAATGGATCGTCTTTTGGAGGAACGGAAGCATTATTGCCTGTCTGGGCATTGGAACTATTTGACACCAAAACAGATAAGAGAAGAAATGCAATGATTAATTTATAATTCATAGTGTTGATATTAAAGTTATTATAAAGATATCCTGTTTGAATTTATTTTTTTACTGACACATCATCAAGAAGGAACACTGCCGGACTTTGCACAGGTCTGTCTGTCCCCGGAATAAATTGATCTGTATCTCCGAGTTTTCGTGAGATACCGGTCCTGAAAACTAGTCGTTCTAATTCATTCTCATTTCTCACGTTTAAATTATTGATTATTTGCCCGTTGATTGAGATTTTGGCTGTCTCTTTTTTCAAATCCGTCTTAATTTCAAAAGAGCTCCATTCTCCTGAGACATAATCGCCTATCACTTTGTCAATCTTTTTTTCAGAACCAATTATCTTTCCATCTTTCGTCCATTGAATCGTTACAAGCGGTACCCCAAGCCGATCCTGAATTTCAAGATTCAACAGGGCATCCGTCTGCGATGCTTTGATCCTGAATTTTATTGTAACAGAAGTGGATGAAGGGAATAACTTCATTGCCCTTGCATAATCGGTTGGGTCGCTATCCTTTAGTTCAAGGCATTGATTGCTAAGGTTTCCGGGTTCCTGAACAATCCTTACAGGCGCCCATTTTGGCGAATAGATATTCCAGCCCGGCACAATAGCTCCCGGAGGCGATTTGTCAAAAG
>CAIOOC010000117.1 GCA_903859795.1 uncultured Bacteroidia bacterium | reverse complement strand
ATCTCTCTATAAATTCCTTTACTAGTAGAAAGCGTCTTTCAACTTTGTTGGTCTCTATCTTGTATTTCTCGTCCTCTGTCATTCCTTTTGCAAGCAATACATTAATAGTTTTTACTTTTACTCCTTTAAAATATCGGGTAATCCAAAGAACGAAATGATAGGAATAAATGTTCATTACATCACAGAAACAGATTCGTCCAATAATTATGCCGCAAAGCAGTTACTGACAAAACGTCTGCCTGAGGGATCTGTTTTTATAGCATACAGCCAGATTGACGGCAGGGGACAGGCTTCAAACAAATGGGAAAGCGAACCCAATAAAAATCTAACCTTTAGCATAATTGTTTATCCTGAATTTCTGGAAATCAGCAGGCAGTTTGAACTATCTAAAACAATCTCACTTGGTGTTTCTGATTTTCTTAAGGAACTTACTGATAAAGTTGCTATTAAGTGGCCAAACGATATCTATCTTGGGAACCGGAAAGTGGCTGGAATATTGATCGAAAATTCAATCCGGGTAAATAAAATATCAACCTGTATTGTAGGAATTGGTTTAAATATCAATCAGCAGGTTTTTGTCAGCGATGCTCCAAATCCTGTGTCCCTGAGTCAGGTTACCGGAAAGGTTTACGACCTGGAGGATTCGCTTGACAGATTGTGCCTGAAAATTGATGCCCGATATATGAGACTCATGGGTGGAGCATTCAGGGAAATTGATGAAGATTATGCCGGAATTCTTTATCAGCTAGGAATCTGGGCCCCCTATTCAGACGAAAATGGTGATTTTGACGGAAGAATTTTGGGAGTCGATCAGATTGGCCGGTTACGAATAGAAACTAGGTCCGGAAAGGTGAATAAATATCAGTTCAAAGAGGTGGCTTTCCTGTAGGCTGTTAGATTGTAGGGGGTTAGACTGCCAGATTATTCGGATTTAGTCTGGTAGCTTGCAAAGAAGCCGGGTAACCAATTTGACGTTGCTCTTACCTTAGCTGATTAGACCAACTTTGATTTAAGCTGATTCCGAATTTAAAGTCTGTTTTTACCTAAAAGCCTAATAGCTTAAAGCCGAATAGTCTCTTATTCATAATGCACCTTACTCAATGCTTCAGCAATATGATTTACCCCCTCTTTAAGGTGTTTTCCAACGAGCATCTTGATCATCGGACTTAAATCAGCATGAACTGTAATTTTCACTTTGCAAGTGTTGTCATCGACAGGCAAAAGCTGAATCCAGCAATTGACCTGAAACGGAACGGATTGGTTTCCAGTGAGCTTTATAAGTTTGGATGGTTCACGTTCAATAATCTGAACTCCGATTTTGCCTACCGGGTTGATCGAGAAGCTGCATTCATCGGCCGTGGCTCTAAAATTATCGAGTTTTATATCAGGAGTTTCCGGATGTTTTTTCTTTAACTCACTTAACCGGCTGGGGTCAAAAAGCGGTTCCAGATTCTTCAGGTTAGAGAGATGGTTATATACATGTTCCTGTTGAGAACCAATATATTTTACCTCGCTCTCGTATTTTTCTATTCCCATTATATTGTGATTAATCTTTAGCTTCCTATCCTATCTTCCCCAGGTTTCAGGACTTTTTCTCCAGTTATTCAGGCTTTCAAGTTGTAAATCGGTTATCTCACCGGAATCATAGGCCAGTTTAAGCAGTAAATTATAGTTACTTAGCGTTGTCAGTTCAATATTGGCATCTTCGAAGTTCTGGGCAGCCAATGGAAAATTATAGGTAAAAATGGCAAGCATGCCCAGAACCTCTGCACCGAAATTCCGGATCGCCTCTGCTGCACTGATTGAACTTCCTCCGGTTGAAATAAGGTCTTCAATCACCACGACTCTCGTACCTGGCTGTATATCACCTTCTATAAGATTTTCAAGACCGTGTCCTTTGGGTTTTGAACGGACATAGATAAAAGGCAATTGCAATACTTCAGCAACCAGAACCCCATGTGCAATTGCACCTGTGGCCACTCCGGCAATGGCTTCAGCATTCGGATATTTTTCGCGAACGAGTTTTACAAACTCATTACAAATAAATGTTCTTGTTTCGGGGAAAGAGAGTACCTTGCGATTGTCACAGTAAATAGGTGATTTCCAGCCAGATGCCCATGTGAAGGGGATGTCGGGCTGTATTTTAATCGTATCAATTGCCAACAAGCGTTTGGCAACT
>CAIOOC010000116.1 GCA_903859795.1 uncultured Bacteroidia bacterium | reverse complement strand
ACTTTTGTTCTCATTATCTCATTATACATAACACAATAACCCCGATTTTTCCTAAGTTTGCCTATTGTAATTATAATAAAACATCAGGGAAATAGCAAGTTTGATTCGTAAATATTGTAGTATTTTAGCCAGATTGTACATTTAGAAAGACTCATTTAAAGGTAATGCCGATGTCCGAAATATTTTTCAAAACTCTGTCAAGTAATGCAATTGCATTGTTTCAGGTATTGCTTATAGCATTTGCCGGGGCATTATTAGTTCGGACAAAAGTCTTTAAACCGAACGATATTAAGGGACTTACTCTGATTGTTATCAATGTATTACTCCCTTCAATGATATTTTCGAAGATCGTCAGTTCGCTCGACCCCCAAAAATTTCCATTATGGTGGGTTCTTCCATTAGTCGGAATCGGCCTTATTGTTGTTGGAATTCTCAGTGCAATGCTATTTTTCATACGGGATCTCTCATCAAAGAGGAGTATTTTACCAATTGCAAGCATGCAAAATGCGGGATACCTGGCTCTACCTTTAGGTCAGGCAATATATCCACAACATTTTGATTTATATGCGCTTTATACGTTTTTAATAATCATGGGGCTGAATCCTATACTTTGGAGTGTCGGGAAATTCCTAAGCACTGGTGGCCATAACCTGGAATTATCCTGGAAGCAATTTATAACACCGCCATTTCTTGCCAATGTTTTGGGAATTATTTTTGTACTAACCGGGTTAAGTCATTATTTGCCGAAAACTGTTTTTAACGCGATAGAGCTTACCGGTACAGCTACAGTTCCGATTGCCAATTTCATTCTTGGAGCTGTATTGGGAGGAATCTCACTTAGAGTCTGGCCATCCTTTGGAGACACAATCAGGGTATTAGGGGTTAAATTCGTGGTAATTCCCTTGGTTACCCTGGTCGCAATGTTGGCTCTTCATGTCAGAGAGATAAATGAATTGATGAGTGATGTCATATTAATCCAGGCAGTTTCACCGCCAGCAATAGCTATATTAATACAAATCAAAAACTATGGGGGTGATGCGCAAAAAAGCGGCAGCCTCATGCTGATCTCCTATGCTGCCTGCATTATTGCAATTCCGGTCTGGATGGCAATGTGGAGTGTATTATAGAATACTACCGCCATTAGTGACTGGCAACTTGCTACTGGCAACTGGTCGCTAGCGGCGAGTAGCCGGTTGCAAGCTACCAGAGGCTCTTCAACCATTGTAACAATTACTCAGTGTTTCTGATTATTTCTAGATATTTATATTCAACAAACAATAATTCCTCTATTTTTGGAATAATGTTTTATGCTTTTTAAGATGCGTTTAAAATTTAAAAATATACAATGACAACAAGAAATTTTCTTGCGTTTGATTTAGGGGCCTCAAGTGGACGTGCGATCCTGGGAACAATTTCGGATAACCGATTGAGTCTAAAGGAAATTCACAGATTTGAAAATCAAATGGTTGAAATTAACGGATCATACTTCTGGAATATCTTTAACCTTTTTAGCGAGCTTAAAACAGGATTAAAGAGATGTATTCAGGAGTTTGGAATTCAACCGGAATCTGTGGGTATCGACACATGGGGAGTTGATATTGCCCTGCTTGACAGAAATGGTATGATCGTGGGACTTCCCTATGCTTACCGCGATCCCCGTACTGACACAGCAATGGAGGAGGTCTTTAAAATAATCCCCAAAAAGGAATTATACCTTATGACAGGAATTCAATTCATGCAATTTAACACCCTTTTTCAGCTTTATGCCTATAATCGTGATAAATCACCCCAATTTGAAATTGCAACGGATGTACTCTTTATACCCGATGCACTGGGTTATCTTTTTAGTGGTGTAAAAAAGAATGAATTTTCAATTTCATCTACCTCCCAGTTATTAAAGCCCGGGAAAATTGAATATGATCAGCGACTATTTGATGCCATTGGAGTCGACAGCAGCCTCATGCAGGAACTCGTAATGCCAGGCACGGTGATAGGAAAGATCAAACCTGAAATTCAGAAGGAAACCGGAAGTGAAGCCATTCCTGTCATAGCCGTAGCGGCACATGACACGGCGTCTGCCATTGCCTCAGTTCCAGCCACGGGAAGAAACTGGGCCTACATAAGTTCCGGCACCTGGTCTCTAATGGGCATCGAAATTGACCATCCATTAATCTCGGAAGAGATTCAAAAGCTGAATTTCACAAATGAAGGGGGTGTTGAAGGCACAATCAGGTTTTTAAAAAATATTATGGGCTTATGGCCACTCCAGGAATGCAGACGAGCCTGGTCTGCTGAATACAATTACACCTGGCCCGAAATGGTTGAAATGAGTATGAAAGCTAAACCCTTCAAGAATGTGATTGATCCGGATGCCCGGGAATTTTTAAATCCCGCAGATATGCCTTCTGCAATTTCTGATTTTTGCCGGAAAACCGGGCAGCCAGGACCAGAAACCCATGGTGAAACTATACGCACTATTTTTGAAAGCCTGGCCTTTAAATATCGTTTTACGCTGGATGCTATCAGAGAAGTCAGCCCGGTGGAAATTGAGAAGATACACATTATTGGAGGTGGAGCCAATAATGAATTGCTGTGCCAATATGCATCAAACGCGACAAATCTTCCGGTTTATGCGGGTCCCGCCGAGGCTACTGCAATTGGGAATATTATGATGCAAGCTAAGGCATCAGGAGCAGTTTCTTCATTGGCAGAGATGCGCGGGATGGTTTTTAATTCATTTGAAACCAAGGTCTTTTATCCTCATGATGCAGAAATCTGGGAACACCAATACCAGCTATTCAAAAAATTGGAACAATCAAAAAAGTGAATTT
>CAIOOC010000115.1 GCA_903859795.1 uncultured Bacteroidia bacterium | reverse complement strand
CTGACTGCTTCCCGGCTCATCTTATCGCATTCCAGTCCTGCCGCTTTCCATTGTGCGGGCTGAATCATATTTCCCATGATGGTATGGCCAAAGCGGTAAATGGTCCATTTTCCTGAAGGCGCTTTCCAGGACAAATTTCCATCAGCATCCATTTTCCCGGTCAAATCGACCACACTGTCTTTCGATACCGAACCTTCGGAGGGTAATGCCAGTACCGCGATATCTTTGTAAAATGTTTTTCTGGCTTCGACAACCGGTTTTTCAACCAAACCGTTTTCAGGATTAGTAACCGGATAAATAGTATTAGCCCGCGGATCAACGTGTGGCCGATCTAATTTTGTAGTGAATTGTGAATCTCCGGAAACTTCTGTTTTTGACCAGCACAATTCCTGCATCGAAAGTTCAGGCGTAATCCAAACTCCGCCACTTGATTCATAACCCGGACAATTGTGCATTCCGAAATCCATTCCCAAACGTTTTGATTCCTCTGCCGCGTAACGAACCAGTTCCCACCAAGGTTCTGTCCAGGCAATGATATCAGGATGCGGCATTTTGCCGATTTGTGTTGGCCAGGGGGTACAGATATCGCTGAGGCTGTACATGGTCGTACGGATATATCCTACCTTTTTCAAGGCTTCCAAATCTTTGGTTATTCCTTCTTTTGTGATATTCGACCCCATCCATTCCCATAACACGCCGGGCTTTGCACTTTCAGGCGGATTGGTGAAAATTGAAACAAGCTTATCCGTTGAATTCTTCTTCACCTGACAGTTTCCCTCAAATGGAAGAATGCTGATCAGTAAAACAACAAAAATCAATATTTTAAATCCTCTTTTCATTCTATCCGGGGATTTTATTTCCCAAAAACAGCCTTAATCGCTTTCAAGTAGGCATCTCCGTACTTTTTTTCCGGTAATAAATAACTTCCTTCAGTCCATTCATTCCATGAATTAAGGACAAGGATTTTATGTTTGGGCTTATAATTATCCAGAAAAGTTTTGGCTTCAGTTAGTTGCTGTTGAAAGGATGCGGGTGTGTTACCAATAAATACGGGTGTCCACGGATAGTCTTTTGGTTCGAATTTATCACTTTGGATACATCTCGGACTGGCATCCCAACCCATTGAAACATTCGGGGTGTATAATATATCCGGATATTCGGAGGTGAATTTTTTCCAGTAATCTTTAGCTGAGGCAAAAGCCTTTTCTACGGGAACAGTCGGGAAGCCGTCTTTATTCACATTGCTGTAGTGATGGATGTAGCAATATGTGGAAACACTTTCAGTACCCAATGCTTTAACCATTTCTTTTGCGCTTGAAGGAGCATTCGGGCCTGTGATTTTTTTCACCTGATCATCATTTACCATCCAACTCATGATATTGAAATGGACACCCGGGAAACCGGCTTTCTTTGTTTTCTCGTCAAGTAGCTGAACGGCTTTTTTTGCCTGGTCAATCCCACCCAGCCCATTTATAAACGTAACAATTTCATAGATTGAAAAATAAGGTTTGCCATCTATTTTCCAATAGTTCGGTTGTTTAAAATATTTCTCAACGATGTAAGTGGAAATGATGTCCCATAACTCTGCCGAAACTCCTCCTTCAGTAAGCTTAACCCGACTATTATCAAATGAGGCCGGCTGAATATTTAACCAGTCGTGATTTGCCCACATCAATGCAAATTTCAACCGGTTGCGGTTGGGTGCTTTTAAAAACCCTTTTTCCAGCCCTTCCTGCAGGTATTGACCGGTTTTTGCATACCAATACCAGTCGTAAATGAAACAATCAATGCCATTATCTGCGGCCAGGTCAATTTCTTTGGCAGCCCATATAGGATCGGCTTCATTAAAGTATCCCCAGCTTGGAACTTTTGGTTGCTCATGACCTTTGAATCGTGGTCTTGCCGACTTGAGGACTTCCCATTCTGTCCAACCTTTGCCGTGCCATTTACTGTTGATACTGTCAGGATGATAATTAGGGAAATAATAAGCTGCCACCTCATATCCGGCTGATTTGGATTTTGCTGATGCTTTCTGAGCATACACCTGAGAAGTTAGGATAAAGACGAGGAGGGCGAGAAATTGAATTTTAAGTTTCATAAATAGGAGTTTTGTTGTTTTTGATTTAAGACCTTTATTTTTTTTATATATATGACTGATTAGCATCTTACTACCATTTTTAGTTAATTGCATCATGAAGTGGTTTTCCAGATTTATTGGGAACTATCAGCAATTTCATTTTTGTCCCCAATTGTGTAGCGTCGATCCGATCGGGAGAGATCAACAGGCATCCTTCCATATCGGTCATTTGTGTTGTCGACCACCCAAACAGTTCCATAAGTGTAATCACTTTTTGTTCATGCTTCTTAACCGGAATTTTAACTAACTGTTCTCTAAAAAAAGTAATCCATTCATTATCCGGATTATATTGTATTCCATAAAAAGGAATGTGCTTAATGGTATAAATTACAGGATGCTCCGTGTTATTTTTGATTATGAGTGTTGAATTCCATCCGATTTTCCAGATTGTTTCGTTATGCCAATAGTTGGTATAAGGAATTATGAATTGGTTCAACTCTTTATCCCAGACACCAGCTTCATCGTATTTGCATGGATTCCAGCCATTAAAATATGCTTCTTCCATAGTCATTGATTCACTTAAAGGAGTTTCATGCAGCAAGTAGTAATAAAAAGGTCCTGAAGCGGAGAATTCGACTGAACCTGCAAAATTTGTCCCTGGTGACACCGGCCAATTTGGTTTATACTTTTCAAAGGCAGGGCATATAAATACATTGTCTGTAATCCCAAACATAGGTTTAAGCTTGTAGCTTTTTGTAAAGGTTCCTGTCTGTCCGTTGGCAAAAACAAAATCATGATGATCACTGACCATTTTAAGCCTGATAATGATCGTATCGGGATTAGGGTTAAAGAATGAATGGGCGAAATCCTGAACTTTCCAGCCTTTTGAGGTTTTTATTGATCCTGAGTGCAGATTTTCTACCCGGAAAATAGTATCCTTTTTAACGGGGAAAGGTTTCTCCAAACCAGGCCCATATAAAAACGCATGTTTCTCCTTATCTGACAAGGTAGTTTTGCAGGAGGATATTAACAGGAATGCAACAAAGACAATTGTTAAACGTAAAGTATCTGGTTGGAAAGTTAACTTCTTCATCTTCATTGATTTTTAAATTTCTTTATTACTTCAGATATTGCTTCAATCCGTTTTGTCCCATCAGATAAAGTAGGTGCCAGCCAGCCTCCTTCGTCATATTCGTTCCATGCATAGACCAGAGCACACTTTGCCGGCGTTGCTTTTTTATTTTTTGCCATCCATTGAAATCCCTGTTCAAAATGTAGAGCTAACTCCTCAGGGGTGGCTTTGGAATAATAAACATCTTTGGGATAAAATTTTGACCATATGCATCGGTAGTCAATCCTGGGTTTAGGGCTCCAGCCTGCGACAAAAATGGGCACTACCGAGGCTCCTGTTCCTTTGCATTCATTCCAGAATTGCTCTGCTTCTGCATTTAATTGTTTATAAGATCCATGAGGTGTCTGCTTTTGGGCTACATAACTACTTATGGCGTCACATCCGAGCGAATCATGCCATTGTTTACCTAATTTGACGGTAAAATCCATTAATACAACGTATGGATTTTTTAATCCTGACCTTAAAACTCTGCTCCTGGTGCTATCAATAATTTTTTTGAAATTTCTGAAAGTTCCCCAATTCTTAGCAATATTTGAGGGGTCTACGAACCCGATATACCAGAGCGGTCTGCCGTTCATCACAGTCTGGTATCCTGGTTCCTTCATCAACCGTTCAATATAGAATTGATAGTCAGAACTTTGTCTAGTGAACCTGCCCTCCTCTGAAATAACACAAAAGTTTATTTTTCTTCTGGAGGCGCTTCGGAGATAATTCCGAAGAGAAATTGAAAGCTCTGAATTCTCCGGATAGGTCACAAAAGCCCAATAATCAAGTGATGAAATCTTCGCATAATCAATTTCTCTGTCCATTACCAACTGAGAAGAATCAGCAACCTGAACTGAATCAGACGACACCTCCTTACCAAAAAACGGGATTCTGTCATGAAACTCCAACGGGGCCATGGTACGATGGAGAATCTGGTTAACCTCAGCCGGACCACCTGACCATCCATCCCACCGAATAGCTCCGATTACAGGTTTATCAGAATCCTTTTTGGAATCGTTTGTACAACTTGATAGAATCAGGAATAGACCAATAATTAAAAAATTAGTTTTCATATCTCTTTTTTTAATTTCTATACTCGTTACTAATTTTAAGCTATTGACTTATATCAAAAAGATTTATTTTGAATTAAGTTTCAATGAATCAGTTCTGAAAGGCATTAATGGTAATCCATTAATATCGAACAGATTTGGTGTTTGGTCATTTGTGAAACAATAACGGACTGCCACGGGTAATTGAACCTCTTTTGATGTAATGGTAATTATTCCATCTTTTTCAATTCTTGCGCTGGCATCATAATATTTTCCGTCGATACCGGCGACATCAAAGCTTCTTATTTCTTCCCCCTTACATTTCAAATGACCAATTGAATTCACCTTTACTCTTGCGATATTTTTAGAAAAGTTTACCTCTCTAAAACGGGGAAAATAAGGCTGAATATCCTTTATTTGATATACCTCTTTCAGCGCAAGGTTAGCCAGACGTATACCGACACCCGCCTTTGCCCGTGGATGAATATTAGTAACATCATTTTCAACCAAATCGCCAATGGTTATCATTCCGGTTTTTGAAATTAGTAGTGCGGTTTCTTGCTGTTCACGCAGGTATGCTGAGTATATTCCCGGGTAAAATCCTCTGAAGGGTGCAATCTGAACATAGTAAAAAGGCAGATCTGTGTCAAAGAGTTTGCGCCAATCTTTTATCATGTACGCAAATGATCTGCCGTAGGATTCCGGAGTCGGCCAAACATTTGATTCCCCCTGATACCAGATAACACCCGTTAACTTATAGGGGGCAAGTGGAAATATCATTGCATTGTAAATAATCGAATTTGCCTGTGGGGCATACAGTACCCCATCACGATTATTATTTTGAAGCCCAAGATCCTTTTCAACAACTTCTTTTGAACACCATGAACCAATGTTGGTCCCGCCCCAGTATGAACCAATTAATCCTACAGGAACATTTAAGGCAGTGTTTATTTTTCGGCCAAAAAAGTAAGCGACAGCACTAAATGAAGCCACAGCAGCTGAGTCGCAAATTTTCCATTCTCCACCACAGTCTCCTTTGGGGTAAGAGTCAAAATCTTTTACAACCTCAAAAAATCTGATTAGATTGTTACTGCAATTATTCAGTACATCCGGATCATCTGAAATCCCGACCTTTGTCGGTAGTTCCATATTCGACTGGCCCGAACAAAGCCAAACTTCACCTAACAAGACATCTTCAATTTTTGTAACTTTATTGTTGCACAGGAACTCAATGTTATAAGAGCCTCCAGCTTTTGGGGTTCTGACTTTGGCTTCCCATAAACAATCCCCGCCAATTGGAGCAGTTATGGTATCACCAGGATCCCAGCTACAAACAATTCTGACGTTCAAAGAGCCCGGACCCCGCCCCCATAGTCTCACCTCTGCCGACTGTTGCAGAACCGCATGATTACTTATGATTGAAGGTAATCTGAATGGTATCTGGGCGCTGATTGTAATGGACAAAAAGAGAATAAGCAGAGCAAAAGTGATTTTCACGATTCTTTCAATTTTAACTAGCTATTTTAAAGGTAGATAAAGCTAAACCAGTCTGATGTTCCAATCTAATCTTTCGGATAAAGTACCGTAAATCTCTTCTT
Source organism: uncultured Bacteroidia bacterium (assembly GCA_903859795.1). Lineage (GTDB taxonomy): Bacteria > Bacteroidota > Bacteroidia > Bacteroidales > Prolixibacteraceae > JAAFHB01. The sequence continues at coordinate 8,955 of CAIOOC010000115.1, read as the reverse complement.
TTGGTTGTTTGTCGGACTTATATCGGAATGTTTGTCATCGGTTACAAATACCCGGCGCAGTGCATCCAGATAACCAAATCCGGCTAAGGCAGATGGCATTATGAAGTGTCCTTCACCAAATTCATTCCAGTTTGCAAGCAAAACAATTTTGCGGCCTAAAGAATTTGGTGGCATGGAGGGCATAAACACATCCTTAGTCCACCTCGCCAGATTTTCGTAATCCGCAACTGAAAGAACTCCTCCTTCCTTTACTCCCCAGGCTTCTCTATCCCAACCAACCGAAATACTTGGAATAATTGGCAACCCGATTGACAATGCACTATCGCGTTGAGCACTCATCCTTTGCTTTTCTGTTTTAGATTCACCTGTAAACCAGGTATAGGAGTAACATGCGTCAGCACCCAGGTTTTTCTTTGCAAGCAGGGTAGATTTATCGGCATTTCGATCTTCCATAAAGATAACAATACCGGGAAAGCCAGCCTTTTTTACCTCTTCACGCAGAAGCTTTATCGCCCTGCACCCGCCTGCTTCCCCTCCGAACATCTTAATCCAATTATCCATCGAATAGATGCTCAAAAGTGGCTTTCCGTCAAGCTTCATGTATCTTGAATCTTTAAAGAAATATTCAATCCAGTATGGTATTATATTTTCCTGAAAATCCTTGAAGTTCGTGATGCAGGCACCTTCATCAGTGCACATGATTGCAAACTTTGTTTTGTGGCTATAACGCGCATTAAACAGCCCTTTGATAATGTTTTGATCCAGCACACCATCTTTAACTGGGTGATTAACCGCGTTGTTTGGTCGGTACCAACAATGCAGCTCAAGTCCGATACCATGTTCAATCTGCCATTTTATTTCCCAGTCAACTATTTCAGGGTTTCCCTCATCATACCAGCCAAGATTTGGCTTGTGATTGTTTGCGAATGGATAGACATAATCCCATCCGGCATAGGCCTGACCTTCTTTCCATAAATTGCAGCTTTGAACCCCCAAAACAAAGTTTTCTTTTGAAGCTACAGGCTTAGGTTCGGGGACATAATCTGCCGGGTAATCAGACCAGGCATACAATTCTATGTCGTCAATCCAAAGAGGTGAACTGGTTGAAAACTGAAGTTTTTCCAGAACTATTCCTTTGGCTGAATAATTTACATTTTCGGCAACCAATTTACCGTTGATAAATATGTCGGTTGTCCCCTTCACCTGGTCAACTATTGCCTTCAGCATGTACCAAAGATTTGGCCTGCAAGAGGAGATAAGGATCTTCGCCTTTCCATTTGGGTCGTAAAAAACTAATTTTTGATTCTTAACTGCAATCTTCAACCCCGAATTTTGATTGCTTACCAATTCAAAGGATGCATCGCTGGTTTTTCCGGGAAGCAAAAATCTGTTTTCCCAAACAACTTTACCCTTTAAAGAGTCAAACTTACGGTTTACCAGAGCCCGCTTGCTATTTTTTGACGGTTGAATGTAGAGGCTGAAAATATCAGGCTTTGTTCCGCATTCAAACTTTTCAATTGTAGCGTTCCCTTTTTCTGATACCCAGTTGGAAGGTTGTACTCCAAGGCCGCCTGTTACAAAAGTCTCGTTAACAGCGTACCCTTTAAAAATGTTAACCGGATTAAGGTACATTTGCCCTTTGGCAGCTTCGCCTGTCCGGGCAGAAAAATAATCAACCGTTTTTATCGGGTTCAGGAATGAAACATTTTCAGCTTTCAGAATTCCATCTACATAATAATCTGCTTTTTGATTAGTTAAATCTACGATTACGCTTACTCCATACTCTCTGTCCTGCTCGATAGGTTGAAGGGCAACCTTTTTTCCACCTTTTGATTCAACATAAAGAATATTGTCAAGAGTTGTAATACTTACTCCTGCATCCTTTAAATCTTTTAACTGCCAGAAAGCATTGTCCATTTTTTGGGGCAATCTGAACCGGAACTCCAGGGTAAGAGATCCATCAGATTGACGTGCAATCTGATGGGAGATACTAACAGATTTTGTATCGGATGTATCTTCCAGTCTAAACCAATCGATATCGAATGAGAAGCTTTCCGGATACTTTCCCGGGGGACTGAATGAAAAAGTCCCACCACTTTTGTCAACTTCCCAACCTGAAAGATAAATATCCTTTTTCTCCCAACAGTACGGTTTTGGTGACATAAAGAAGTAGTTCAGCAAATAACCAACCTTCACCTCACGTTCAAAGGGTTTTACCGGTATCTGGGAATAACCACTTGTGACCATAAGTTTGAGGAGATTGGCCAATATAAATAGAGTAAAGTATTTGTGTTTCATTGCAAATTATGTGTATGTTGGATCTTAAATGCTTACAAATTAAATGGTCTGTTTTAATCTCTATATCGTTTATATCTTCTTCACCAATAGTACCCAATCATTGAGATCAGGTTTATCTCCAATAGTATGGCTGCCATTTGTAATTGTTACGGTTGTCGCAGTATTGAATTTTCCTGTAATCGGATTATACCATTGAACGGAGTATTGAGCGTTTGAAAGATTGTTTAAGGTGCCGGTATTTTTATTTAAGTTGTTGTAAAAGTAAGCCACGTATAGATCACTGTTTTTGCTAGCGACAGAATACCAGGACCCATTGTTGCTAAACCATGCAGAATCATCAAAACGGGGGGTTAAATTCCACCATTCTATCAGATTAAAGAAATCGCGCATATAGCCCATTTGAACGGCCGAATTCAATTTTACACTGTCATACCATTTAATTTGTTTATCTGCTACTGTAATTGTAATGCCATCCCTCGTTGTGGGTGTGTTGATATCATAAGTGCTGTTGTAGAGCCAAATATCCTCTGCCCCGTAACCACTTCCATACAGGCCGTTAAGATAGGCAGCCCAACCCTGCATTCGGGCACCGAACTCCAGAGTCCACAAATGGTCAAAACGCCCCTCATAATTCACTGCGGGTTTGCCTTGTCCATTATTCCAAAAATCTTTTGGAATGTTAAAATCCAGCTGAGCATTGTTTGCCGGCGACCATTGGGCTGCGTACCACGTGTGTCCGGGGAGCTCCCTGAAGGAGGAGTTGGATGCAACTGTACCATCACCATTTAATGATGCAAACTCCTGATGAGCAGTTTGAGGATGCTGATAGGCATCGTATTTATGTATATAATTAGCTACCAGTTTCCATGGGTTGGTATTTACATCAAAGTAAGGATTCATATCTTGCCCATCTAATATTCTTCCGTGGTAAAAATCATTATCAACCTCTTGCGCGGTTGTCCACATGACCGGATAAGCGCCAAACCTTGCAACCCAGTATCTGCAAAGTTTTTCCAGATAAGCATCCGGATAATTTGACCTGTTATACCCTAATTCAGAAGCAAAAAGAAGCTCAGCGTTTGCGTGAACCAACCCTTTATCTGCAATATATTTAAAGCGGTTATCCAAATCCCTGAATCCAAAAATGTCACTGTTTGTAAAGCCATCGCCCAAGTTGTACTGAGCGCCTATCGGTTCAGAGTGATATACCGTAAATCCCTGTTCAACCCGTTTATCTACAAGATATTTAAATTGCGAACTTATACCTGCGATCACTGAAGTTTGAAAAGGTTCCTGCGGCATACTGGCATGGGTATCTCCCAGATAAAAGAATGGAGTGCCATCAGCGTAGCTAAAATAATGGACATTTGGTGTTGTTTTTACAAAACCATGCTTGTAAATATCCAGTTTCCCTGTATATGGGGCACAAGCTAAACTGCCGGTCTTTTTACTTAACCCAGTGTTCAGTGTGTCAGAACATACTGTTTTATAAGTCCAGTTACCCGCTAATGTTGGAGCAAAACGCACTTTCCATATGTCGGCATTATCCCAAAATGCAGGGATAATAAGAGAAGTACCATTGTCATGGGTAAAAACAACATCCAGATTTATCTCTTCGAAGCCGTTTGTATAAATCGTGCTACTTGTGAAGGAAAGTTCAGTTACCATCCATTGAACAGGAGAAGTCACAATGAGATTGTCTGTTGGTTTCAAATCATTCTGACTTTTACAACCTAAATTAAATAAAGAGCAAATCAGAATTAAGGTTAGGATCTTTGAATTTGTGATTGCTTTCATATGATTGTTTCAAATTATTTGTCTGATATTGCCGGATAACAGGTAAATGCTTCATCACCTATTTCAAAATAAGGTTTGTATTGTACATCTTCATTCCCATTAATTGTAAAACAGAGATGTTTCCCCGAAACAGAATCTAACCTTTTAATCAACATATCAGTCTTTGTATGGATCATGATTTCCGTTTGCGGATCGGCCGATTTGACTGCAGCCATTAAAAGCGGGCCATATTCCAACGCATAATGATGTCCATCATTGTACTTCTCCTCTGACCCCTGGTAGCGGGTTGTCCTCAAACCCATTGTCAATTCAAAAGAAATAATATCACCGTTTTTCCAGGCTCTCGCCAGGGTGACATAAGTCCCGGGAGTTCCGGTGATAGCCTTCTTTCCATTTATAAGAATATCCATGACCTTTGCTGACCAGGAAGGAATTCGAATTCTGATCTTAGCTTCCACAGGGGTATTTGTACTTACAGTCAATTGGACCGAGCGTTCGTAAGGGAATTTCGTGGCCATGGTTAGTTGCATTGAATCAGCCGGTAACGCGAATTTAATCTTTGACGAAGCAAATAAATTCACATAGATTCCATCTCTGGCAACTGAATAGATATACTCAGGTAATGAGCCAAATAACCTCGTACCTTGTCCCTCACAACAGGTATTCATGCAATGCGAGTAAGGGAAATGGTCACTATCCTTATGATCAACCAAAACATTAAAATAGCGGATACCCTTACTTCCTATCTGGTTCGCAATGGCAACATTATAAATCGATTTTTCAATTTCTGTTACATACTTCTCATCCTCCGGATTGAGCAGATGAAACCGCTGGTTCAGTTTAACCCAAAAGACACTCCCACATAATTCGCCTGTTGTCCGATGCAGAAAGTATGACCTGGGAGCGTAAAGATCAGAACCTTCACAAATAGCAATTGATCCACCTACGTGTATCCAATTATCATGATATAAATCCCAGCCACCCTGCGCTGCCTCAAGATATTTTTTTGCTCCGGTGGCGCGGTATAAATCCAGATATGGTTCAATGGCGGTTATCAGGTAGCAATGTGGCCGATCATACGGATACTGCCATATGGCATGATTTTCACGCTTTGCCAGATCATTCATCCAGTAATTCTCCTGAAAGTACTGTTGGACAACCTGTATATCTTTGGGTTTTCCCACCGGTGTAAAGTACATACGCGCAATGGGAATGACACCCTGAACTCCTTGTCCCGGTCTGCGTAATAGTTCCGGCAGATAACGACAATTGTCAAACCAGTCGTAAAAACCGCGTAAAAGGGGAAATGCCTTTTTATTTCCGGCATAACCTGCTTCAATCAGTCCGTGCGTTACCCACGATCTTACATAACCACCATATTCACCTGAGAAAATCTTATTTTTCGGATAAGCCATGATATACCCGTCAGGTTCCTTGCATTCATCAATAACATCAACAATCTGATTCATCCTTTTTCTTAATTCTGAATTTTGCATCCACCTAAGGGTATTACCGGCTCCCATTAAAAACCGGCCCGCTTCTGACCCTGGCAAATCAACCCACCAGAAATTGTTCAGTTTCTCATTCAAAGGTTGCACCGGTTTTCCTCCCTTTACTTTGAAATTCCTTACTATTTCATTGAATGTAAATGAAGAAAGCAGGTATCCAATATTGTTTTCCATAACTGTTTTGAAAAGTCCGTCACCCAGTTCAACACCGCCCATGGGAGCCTCAGCTTTATAAGGCACAGGATTCCATTGATCGGCGGGAATTACATTCTCCGGATTATTGGTATATACCCCTTCTCCCTGGGGGCGAGGTGGACGTGTCAGTACGTTTTTCCCCAAATCACCTCTTTCAGAATCGGATACAGGACAACCCTCAGCTATGTCAATATTGCTGGAAATCACTGACATTTTTGTCAGCGCGAGGTGCTTTTGCCTGAGCTCTGTTGCCGTTAACCGCACATATCTGCCTGTGATTTCCCTGCCGGATACTTCACTGCTTTCAAACGTGACCATCTTATCATCCGGATCCGGATATCCAATCCTGACCCTATCTTCCAGCATGATTGAACCAGTGAAGTCAGGCTGATTGGATACCTCTATTTTAAAATGCGAGGGAAAACCTTCTGATTGGGTATAATTCCATGGCAACACCCGCGGGAAAAGTTTAACAGCGTCTATTTTTTTTGATTGTCCCAGATCAATTTGAACCCACCGGATTGTATCATTGGTGGCTGCAAATTTAGATTCATAAACCGGAGTGAATAATCGGGCAACGCGCTCAGCCCCCATTCCTGAGGGATCTGTATCTTTGAACGAAGGTATGGCCTGTCCAAAAGAAAGATAATTGAATTGACCGGAAAATAATGAAAGAGTCAGACAAATAACTCCAGGAATTAATTTTTTTATTTTCATCATACTATTTTTAAATTTGGACATGTTCGCATTATGTTTTCAATGATTTCCAATTTGAGTTTACGGTAATGTTATTGGCAGTTTCAGCCATGCCATTCCAATATCCCTGTACATATGACTTTTATTTCCCTGTGGCAGCACAAGTGATTTGTTTCCATCATAAAATAAAGCAAGTTTATTTCCGGCTTTGACAACGGAAGGGAGTCCGATGATAAATTTGGACCAATTGCAATTCTTTGCATCCAGCACAACGGCCTTATTGTGAGCATCCCATTTATTCAGGTTTTTGGTCCAGTAAAGCCAGATTGAATCAGTGTATTCAAGTCCATCCTTTATCCCGATATGATTTGTAAAGAGGAACCAGGTTTTGTTGGCTGGTTCAAAATAGAGGGAGGTATTTTCTATCTGCTCCTCCATTGGAACGATAGGATCAGGATCAATTGTCCAGGTGCTGTCAAGATTTTTAGTCCGGGCAATTCCGATGGTTCGTTTGATCGGTTGATCGGTTGAAGCAGAAAAAAACATCAGGTACTCATTCCCCTGTTTAATAATCTGGCCCGGGCTTGCTGTGGCCGAGTAGAAGGATTTAGTTTTGGGTTTAAAGGGGGTGACATCATAGCGCTTTTCCCATGGTCCTAACGGTGCACTGCTTTGAGCTTTCATCGTCAGATAAGGGAATGCAGGAACCAGGTCGGGCGCAGGTGATGTATGAGGAGTGCCCAAATAAAACATGTGCCATCTGCCATTATCCAGAAAAGTAGTCCCATAGGAAGCCGAAGCGCAATCATCTGAACCTTTTTTTCCCAATTCAAGGACAGGACCCTTGGCATTCCAGTTCAATAAATCTTTACTTTCGGCTAGACAAGCCACCCATCCTTTGGGTCCGGCGCCATCATAGTGCATATAATATGTCTGGCGGTATTCCCAAACCCAAATATCGCGGGCGCCATAACTATCACAGCTATCCGGGCCGTTGCCATGATTAAAAATAATGCCCGCATCAATAGGATTAATGGAATATGTGGTATGAGGACGACCATCCGGATAAAGAAGCGGCTTGTCGATTCTTTTGATTACTGAGCCATCATTCGCAGGAACTCCGGTCTTCATACTTTGGCAAAATCCAATCTGGGTACTGAAGATTAATCCAGCGACAATTAAAAACAATAAATTTCTTCTTAAGTAAAACATCACAAACATATTTGGTGGTTTTAAAATACTCAATTCGATCATTTGAAAACATCTTTAACTGCATTCAGATAACCCATCTTATGAATAATATCAGGTTCAAGATAACTTCCCTCAGTCCATTCGTTCCAACAATTGATGTTTAGGATTTGGGGACCATCAGGGTTAGCCTCTAGTTTTTCCCTGGTCATCTTCAATGCGATTTTGAAATTTTCGGGTGTATTATTACTGATTGTATTGGTGTAAGGATAACCCCACGAGCCATTCCATTCAAGATTCTGTTTGGTGCGTGGGCTTGGATCCCAGCCCATAGAGACATTCGGAAAATAAGGAACCTCATATTCCTTTTTTGCTTTATCCCAATAGGTAAAATAAGTATCACGAGCGTAATTATAATCAGTCTGTGTTTGGGGTAAAATGACATGATGCAGCCAAACGTAGGAAGTTGCTGAATCGAATCCCAGCATTTTGATCAGTTCCGCAGTATTGGAAGGGGCTTTTTCAACCGGAAGGATAGGATTCCCCCATGCAACAAGGTTCCAGTTCACCCCTTTTAACCCGGCAGCTACTGCTTTTTCTCTCATGCGGTTCATCGCCTTTCTAGTAGCCTCAATACTACCAAATCCTTCCACAAATTTTTGCACATCATACACGGAAAAATAGGCCTTCCCGTCAATTGTCCAGTAGTTTGGTTTAGTGAAATATTCCTTTATGACGAAGTCGCATAATTCATCAAAACGTTTGGGGGAAATTTTCCCCGGATAAAGTAGTTTTTGTTCTGCTCCATGCGTATAAGGATGAATCTCTACCCAGTCACAATTTGCCCACATCAATGCAAATTTGATCTTTTCAACATTTTTTGCTTTCAGGAAGCCCTCATCAAGACAGCGGTTCAGAAAAGGGCCATCTTCATACATGTACCAATCAAAAATAAAACAATCAATGCCGTTTTCCGAGGCAGCCTCAATCTTCTGTGCCATTACTTTCGGATCTTTCTCATCAGTATAACCCCACAACGGAACCTTTGGCTGATCGTGACCAGTAAATCTTGGTCTTGCAGACTTAACAAGTTCCCATTCCGACCACTCTTTCCCCTTATTTTTAGCGTTTCGTGGATCGCCGGTATGATAGTTGGGAAAATAATACGCTGCAACAGTGATCTTTTCAGGGCTGTTATTATTCTTTACCGTTTTCCCGGTAAGGAATAGGGGACAGATTAAGAAAGTTACTAAAACTAGTTGAAATGATTTTT
>CAIOOC010000114.1 GCA_903859795.1 uncultured Bacteroidia bacterium | reverse complement strand
TTTCACCTTTTCTTCATTGAAGTTTCCCGCCTTAACCACTTTAGCATTTGCGGGTTTCTCTCCGTATAGCTTCCAGGGACGGGTTCCATAGATTCCTTCTCCGTTTGCAGCAGTCCACACTCCGATTCCCCCGAGAATTTTCAGCATGTCTTGTTCAAGGTCGCCTTCAGGAGTCTGAACAACATTTATCAGCAGATTACCATTCTTGCTGACAATATCTACAAGCATACAGACAATTTCTGTGGCGCTTTTATATTTCTGCCCTGTACGGTAATACCAGTCACCAATTGAGGTATCTGTTTGCCAAGGGAATTTATTGATTGTATCCTTTACCCCTCTTTCAAGATCTTCAACCCACATACCCTGCGATGGCTGTTTACAGTTGTATACAGCCTCGAGCTTTCCTCCATTTTTTTTGATATCCTCATTATAAAAATGGGATACCATTTCTCTTCCAACATCACCGAAAGGGAAATTACTGTCGGAGTAAAGGAGGTCAGGATGGTAGTTGTCTATCAGTTCCTTAATCGAATTTAACCATTCCTGCTGATTTCCGGCATCGGTAGTAAGCCATTCTTTATCGCCCGGAGCTGCCTTTTTATGATACAGATCCTCGAATTTCGGATCGGTTCCGTCAAAGGGTACCCCTGCCATGGGTCCTTTCTTGTCAGCCTGATGGCTTGCCTGAAACCAGGTATAGCTTGCTCCCAGGTGCTCGGAAACGCCAAAACGCAATCCCTCTTTTTGGGCAGCTTTCTGCCATGTACCCACAACATCTTTTTTGGGACCCATGTTGGCAGCGTTCCATTTGTGAATCTTTGAATTCCAAAGGAAGAAGTTGTCATGATGTGAACCCATGCTCACAAAATATTTAGCGCCGGTTTTTTTATAGAGAGCCATTAGTTTTTCAGGATCCCAGCGTTCGGCTTTCCAAAGTGGAATAATGTCTTTGTATCCGAATTTGGAAGGGTGTCCGTAATGAGCAACATGGTATTTATTGTCAGAACTTCCCTCTTCGTACATTTGCCTGGCGTACCAGTCGCCATGCCGTGGAACAGCCTGGGGTCCCCAGTGAGCCCAGATTCCAAATTTGGCATCCCGGAACCATTCAGGATACTGATACTGTTTAAAAGATTCATCGGATGGTTTAAAGGTTTGTGATACCAGGCGCCCTGAAGTTAGAATCAACAGTGAAAGAGCCAACATCACCAATTTGGAAAATCGTAGATTGTTATTCATTGTTTTGTTTTTAATTGATAGTTATTGATCTGATTTAAGAATTGGAATATAATTTATAAAATTGACAGCAGTTTTCTCCCAGGATCTTATTTTGTGTTTCAGTGTCGCATTTCGCAATATAATTTTTTACAATGGAAATGACTTCGGAGTAGGTGCCGCCCAACAGGCAGACCGGCCAGTCACTTCCTATCATTAGTCTGTCAGGACCAAATGCATCGAAAACGACATCCAGGTATGGTTCAAAAGTTTTCTCGTTCCAGTCGTCCCAAACGGCCTCGGTAACCATTCCTGACAGCTTGCACCAAACATTCGGAAATTGAGCCAGCAAACGCATTTCTGATTCCCATGGTTCCAGAATACCCTTCCCGATTAAGGGTTTTGAAATATGGTCTATTACAAAACGTTGATCCCGAAATTCGGCGACGAGGGTAGCTGCAAAGCCAAGGTGTTTAGGGAAAAGCAGCAGGTCGTATGCAAGGTCATATTTTTTCAGACAGCTGATTCCATATCTGAAATCGTCACGCAGCATAAAACGGTCATCAGTTTCATCGTGAATCACATGTCGTACGCCAACAAGTTTCTTATTTTTTGACAGATCAGCAAGTTGATTATCAATGTCAGTCGCACACAGGTCTACCCATCCAACGACCCCCTTGATCCATTGATAATCATCGGCCATTTGGAGTAACCCTTTCGTTTCCTCCAATGATTGTCTTGCCTGAACAACAACTGATCCTTCAAAATCCTCCTTTTTTAATTCGGGTATCAGATGAACGGGGAAATAGTCCTTTTGGAGGATTTTCATAGCATCATCAATCCACCCGTACTCGACGGTGTTGAATTTCCAAAAATGGTGATGACTGTCGATTTTCATAATTAGCTTTAATCTAATTCAATAATTGCTTTGATAACACCCAGTTTTGGATCGAGCAAGCCAGCGAAAAGATCAGGTAACTTATCAAAGGCTATTCGGTGTGAGATTAGTGCAGAGACATTTACATGGCCATTACGAATATTTTCGACTACATGATCAAAATCCTCGCGTGTGGCGTTACGACTGCTTCTCAACGTAGTTTCCCTTTTATGGAATTCGGGATGGTTGAAGCAAAAGGATTCCTTTTGTATTCCAACCATTGTAAGCCGGCCTCCATGAGCCAGAAATTCCAGCCCCCCTTCGATGGCACGTTTATTGCCTGTTGCGTCTATGACTGCAGTGACCATTTCCCCACCAGTGATTTTGCAAATCTGATCCATCGTGTTCTCAAGTGCATTAACTGTGAAATCCACATTGAAATATTTCATTGCAAATTCCAGCCTGGCGTCGTTTACGTCCATCGCAATAACCTTTGCGCCGCTGATTTTTGCAAATGCCATAACCCCCAAACCAATTGGTCCGGCACCGGTTATTAAAACATATTCATCTTTGCGGATTTCGGTAATTCTCACGGCGTGTGCACCTATAGCCATGGGCTCGACCATTGCAAGCTCATCGGATGTAAGCCCCTCGCCATCAATAAGTGCATATTCAGGAATCTGGATATACTGAGTCATGCCACCATCGATATGGACGCCGGCGCCCTGTATTTTTGTGCAGCAGTTCGGTTTTCCATTTCGGCATGCGATGCAGTTATTGCATGGGAAATAGGGTATCAAGGTGACCGGATGCCCGGGTTTAAATTTGATGTCTTTAGTATTAATTTCAGCAATTTCGCAGGCCAGCTCATGTCCCAACACCCGGGGATATGTAAAAAAAGGCTGAGTTCCCTCGAAGGCATGGAGATCGGTCCCGCAAATGCCGATCCGCTTTACCTTGAGAATCACTTTGCCGGGTTCGGCAATTGGCTCTGGGACATCGCGTCGTTCGAATTTCCCGGGCTCAAGACATATTATTTGTTTCATTATCTGATGTTTATATCTGTATTGTATATTTTGGTAAAAATTATATTTAAAGAAATGGGTATTCATCCCCGATGAGTCTGCTTTTAATCATCTCTTTCCAAAATTCATTTGGAACAACAGTGGTAACAGCTTTAACATTCTCTTTAACGCGGTTGGGATCTGAGGTATTCAAAGCAATACTAATCACTCCGGGTGGAGTCATCCCAAAACTGACACAAGCCTGAGCAGGTAATACCTGGAACTTCTCACAAAGCGAAAAGAAAATATTGCGCCATTCAAACAGAGCTATATTTTCTGCGCTGTCGGGTTTAATCTGAACATAATCAAAATACTGTCCTCCTGTGAGAAACCCAGCATGAAACACTGCCGAATTGATAATTCCGATTTTTGCCTGATGCAGTTCGCCCATAAACTCGAGCAGATCAGCCGGGTGTTTGAGAATCGTCATACTATTGGCAAACATAACCCAATCGAGTTCTACCTCTGCAGTAATTGCCCTTATGACTTTCCAGTTTTTTGCACCAACTCCGACTGCTTTGACTTTGCCCTCCTTTTTTAAATCGGATAACGCTTTGTAGGCTTCAATAATCTGTTCAAAACGAATCAAATAATCAGTCTCATCTCTTGCGGCTGAAAGGAATTCATCAGGATCGTGAACAGAGACCAATGAAGGGCGGTAATTCCCTCCCAGCAATTTATTCCCCTGTTCCCAACAGTCCATGATCCCGTCATAACTGATTTGTTGTACTGCGTCGTTTTGCAGTCCTACCCACGCACCCGGTTCAAAAGTGGGCTCTTCCGTAGTAAGTGAAGTTCGATACCATCCTAATTTATTGCTTATAATAACATTCTGTGGTGAAACTCCGATCTTATTCAGACTCTTACCAAGGACCTCGAGTGCAAGACCAGCTCCATATTTTCCTGCAGAATCAAAAACTACAGTAGCTTCGAGGTTGCTGACACATTCGCTGACAATTTTTTGCTTTGTCTTATCCGGAAGGGCAACAAACAGGTTTCCCAATGCGCTTGTCCCGAATATTACAGGTGGTATTTTTAAACTTGTATTTCCAAGTTGCCGGTATTCCATTATCTTAATTTAAAATTAACATTCAATCAGGCAATTATTTGTTAACGGTAAGGATTCCGCGTAGCCTGATATCTTTGCAGGATGCACCAATCATCATCCTGAAATCGCCAGGTTCAACGATCTTTTTTAGGTTTATATCGAGCATTGACAACATCTCCGGATTAATAACAAAACTTACTGTTTTACTTTCCCCGGCCTTAAGAAAGATTCTCTGGAATCCTTTGAGTTCTGTAACCGGCCTGGAAACAGATGCCAATTCATCATGGACGTATAGCTGGACCACCTCTTCTCCGGCAACCTTCCCGGAATTAGTGATTTTGCAACTAATAGTTGTTGAGTCATTTGCTGAGATATTGGTTTTCGCAAGATAGAGATCGGAATAGTCAAAAGTTGTATAGCTCAGCCCGTATCCAAAAGGAAAGAGGGGTTGTCCGGTCAGATTGTTGTAATCGTCACCCCTACCGGTGGGTTTGTGATTGTATACAAGGGGAAGCTGGCCTTCAAAAACCGGGAATGTAACTGGTAAACGCCCGGCAGGATTGTAATCGCCAAATAATACATCTGCTACTGCACTTCCGCCATCTTCTCCCGGATACCAGACATCGAGAATTGCTGGGACATTTTTCAACCAGTTATTCATTGTGATGGCACTCCCACCAACCAACAGGACAACCATTGGCTTGCCCGTTGCCGCTATCTTATTGATTAGTTCCTCCTGACGCCCGGGCAAATTAAGATAAGCGCGGTCACTGAATTCACCCTCTTCAATCCCGACGGCAACCACTGCCAGATCACTCTTTTTAGCCAGTTCGACGGCACTTGCGATCTCTGCGGATTGATTATTTACAATATTTGCATTCCAGACTAATTTAAAAACGGCATTTCCTGCAGGTTCGAAATACTCAATTCTCAAATCATAATCTTTATCTTTTTCGAAAGTATAATCGGCGACCAGTGTCTGCCTGCTTAATTTCCTCCAGTTGTCAATGACAATTTTATTATTTAGAAACAGACGATAACCATCATTCCCGTCAATGCCGATTTTCAATTTGCCTGAAGCAGAAGCTCTCAGTTTTCCCGTCCACCGGATTGAATAAAAGTCATAAGAAATCTTCTCCGGATCTGGAGAGAAGAGGGTCCATCCAAAGTCGACGGACCGGTCAAGGCGGGTAAACACCGGTTTCCCGCTTAATGTAACGTTATTAAAATATTCTCCCTTAAGTCCTTTTTGGTTTTTTCCATCTAAATTACACGTTAAAAATTCTGAGGGTATTGTTGAATATTCAGTGTTAATCCTGTCACATCCTTTAGAGTAAATGACATTCACCTTTTTACCCAGTTTATTTTTAATCCCGTCGAAGATACTTACGGGATTGATTCCCGGACCGCTGTAATCACCCATTCTGCCCTCTTTTGCATCAGGCCCGATAACTGCAATCGATTTAATTG
>CAIOOC010000113.1 GCA_903859795.1 uncultured Bacteroidia bacterium | reverse complement strand
CCCGATCTGGAGACGATTGCAGGTACAAGAGGCTTGAGATCAATCTTCTACGATAATTTTTATGTAATTGTCCGCGATGTATCAGCTGATGATTTCTCCGAGGAGAGTTTCAAAAAGCATCTATCTGATCTTATGTGGCTGGAATACAATGCTCGTGATCATATAGAGGTAATCAATATAATCATGAAGAATAGTTCTGTGATCCCTTTTAAATTCGGAACCATTTTTCAGGAAGAAAATAGTCTTAAAAAATTCGTTGCAGACTATTCCGATTCACTGACAGAAAATTTCAAATTTGTTGGAGGCATGGAGGAATGGGCCCTTAAAATCTATTGTGATCGTAAGGCACTTTGCCATCAGATTGATGAATTAAGCGAAGAAGCGGCGGCATTGGAAAACCAGATCATGTCGAGTTCCCCCGGGAAAGCCTATCTCCTGAAAAGGAAAAAGAACGATTTGATTGAAAGTGAAATGAATCGGATATCCAAGATTTACGGACAAAAATATTTTGATGAATTTAATAACCTAAGCGAACGTACCAACCTGAACAACCTGCTTCCGAAAGAGATTACGGGCAGAGAGGATACAATGATACTCAATGCCACATTTCTGGTGAATAAGAATAAGGTGGCTGATTTCAAGGATGTTGCAGAACTGTTTATAAAAAAAGATCGGAATTCAGGCTTTTCTTTGGAAATGACAGGGCCCTGGCCTCCATTTAGTTTTATCTCTATTAAGGAAAAATCTCATGGACAATAATGTAATTGATCAGTCAAAAGATATCACAATCCTTGAATTGCTCGACAGGGTACTGAACAAAGGTGTTATACTTACCGGAGATATTGTTATCTCGGTTGCAGATATCGATTTGGTTTACCTGGGTGTAAAGTTAATGCTGAGTTCCGTTGAGACAATGGATCAACTCAAAGCAGGAAAAGCAATAAAGGAGATGAAGTGACTAATCAACATATGAAAATCCTCATCACGGAAGATAAATCACAATAATATTATCCTGTCACTAAGGTATACTAATGTGTCTTTAGTGGTAATAAAAGTGAAAATGGAGAAAATGATTTATGCCATATTATGGGTTAAAGACGATTCAGAAAAGCCTGATTCTTTGTTGAAAGAGATGAAAGGGATTTCTGGTGAAGAGTTATTTCTCATCGCTTTTGGTAAAATTACAGCTGTTGTGAGCAATATCGACAAAAAGAGTATTGTTGCTGACAATCCAAGCGCACTTGCATTTGCAAGGGTAATAGAGGAATTAAGGAAACAGTTTACGTTGCTTCCCATGAGATTTGGTTCGTTTGTTGATTCAGCCGATGCCGTTTTGAAGATGCTCGAAAGAAACGTTTCCAAAATTCAGGATAATCTGCAGATCGTTGATAATAAAATGGAATTCGGACTTAAAGTATTTTGTGACACAGGAAAATTAAAAGCGGAACTGATCGAAAAATCAAATCGCCAGACAAGCCTGTCAATCAACCCTGCTCCGGAAGCGAATGTGTCGGTATTCAGGGACTATGTCAACAAAAAACTGCAGGCACACAGGCTTGAGGAATTGCTCCTGAACCATGTGGATTCGGTAATATCCAATATAACAGAATTTTGTGACCGGTTGAATATAAGCTGTAAAACCAGAAAAATGTTATCGGAATCGACAATTATTGATACCGTTTTCTTACTTAAAATAAACCAACAGGATATGTTGATCAACCATCTTGAGGAACTCAAAACACAATATCCCGGGTTAAACTTTGTTTTAACAGGGCCATGGCCTCCCTATAGTTTTGTAGAAAGTACTATAAAAAAGTAATCACTATGAGTGAAAATAAAATTCTTTTTAATACCGGTTCTCTTGATGAGTTCGCAGGAGAAATCGGAAAACTATCTGATATAGAGGACTCCAAATTGAAATTAACTCCCGACAATGCTGACTCCGGGCTCGCAAAACTGGTTCTTACACTTGTTGAGTTGATCCGAAAACTGGTAGAGAAGCAGGCTATGAGAAGGGTAGAAGGAGGCACTCTAACTGATGATGAGATTGAACGCCTTGGGGAAACGCTTATGAATCTTGAACTTAAGATGGAAGAATTAAAAAAACACTTCAACCTGACAGACAGAGATCTGAATATTAATCTTGGCCCATTGGGCGATTTGATGTAAATTGATTTTTCATCAGCTTGCATTTTCGGCTTGAAAAATCTGAAATTCAAATATTTGGCGAGCATGAATAACAAGGTAAAGACAAATGTTTCATTTCTTCGCCAAAAGGCGGAAGGTCAACTGAAAAAAGCAAAATCTGCTCTTAAATCGGTTGGTATGGCTGAAACT
>CAIOOC010000112.1 GCA_903859795.1 uncultured Bacteroidia bacterium | reverse complement strand
GATAATTCCATGCCCCGATTATCAAACAGACTCCCAGAGGTTCAGGAATAATAAAGCTTTTAGCAGGTAGATTTAGCAGATTTGTTCTGGTACTCTTCGTTTTAGACCATTTAGGCAATTTTCTGATTGCCTCTTCAATTTCATTAAAAATAAAAATCAATTCTGTTGAATACGTCTCAAACTCAGATTTTTTAAAGTCCTTGTAAATTGCTTCGTAAAGCACAGTCTCATTACTTTTAAGAAGCTCCCTGAGTTTCCTTAACTGCATGATTCGATATCCAATATCTTTGGTGCGATTGGAATTAAAATAGTCATTCTGATTCTTTATAATTTCTGAGTAGTCCATGTTAAAAATCCAATTTAAGATAACTATAGCGGATTGAATACGTTTTTATTACGACTGTCTTTTGGCTGGTTGCGATTAGCTCGGCTTTACTTATCTGGTTGATTAATGTTATCTATTCTTCTTTGCCATCGCTGAATATTTCCGGAGGTAAAACTGGTGCATCAGGTGAGCTTCAAATACATTGATTCCTTTTGCTCCACCTAAAAATTCCGCTTCGATAAATGCCTTACAGGCTTTTTCGAGCACCTGGCAAACCACAAAAGCTTCTTCAATATCACGGCCAATACAGACAGCGCCGTGATTGGCCATCAGAGCAGCCATCCTTCCCCTTAATGCCTTAACTGTCTTGTTAACAATACGCCGGGTAGATGGCAGGGCATAATCAGCAACCCGGACACTTGGTCCGATAATCTGAACCATATCATCAAGAATAGGGGGAACCTCTCTTCGCGCAGCAGCAACTGTAGAGGCGTTCATCTGGTGAGTATGAATCACCGAATTAATCTCTTTTCGCGTCCGGTATATCTCGCAGTGCAACCCTTTCTCGGATGAAGGTTTTATTGTCCCTTCATATTTCAAAGTATGGTAGTTAACCAAAACAATATCATTAACAGTCAAATCATTATAAGCTCTCCCGCTTGGGGTAATCAGCATAAGGTTTTCATCTACCCTGATGCTCACATTTCCCCAGGTGCGCGTAACCAGTCCCTCTGACAGAAGTTTTTTCCCGGCCTCAATGATCAGCAATTTTAAGTCCCCGATAGTATCCATTTTATAAATTTAACGATTTTAATCAATAGTGTCCGGTAAATCCTGGGCCGCTTAGTATTTGCATGGCTGTAAGCATTCTTCAATCCGGCATAGATGTTTTTATAGGAATTAAAAAGTTCATCATAGGTTTTTGATAACAGGGGATCGGGCGAATAGATCTTCTTAACGTGAATAATCTTGTTGACATCTTTGAAACTTTCGAAGTATCCACACCCGACAAAAACGCATGAGGCAGCTCCCAGGGTACCGGCATAGGCAGGTTGTGTAGTGGTTTCAACCGTCTTGCCGGTGATATTTGCGATTCCCTGCATCCATTTATCGTTGACAGACCCTCCGCCAATAGCACGAATTTTCAGCGGGTTAAAACCATAATCACGTTTAATGTTTTCTAAAATCCACCGAAGGTTAAAGCCTATCCCTTCGAGTAAGGCATTTACAAAATGGCCCCGGGTGTGTTCAGGTCCAAGATTAAAAACAGTTCCACGAGTGGTTGTGGTACTAACCGGACAACGTTCTCCTAGCAGCCATGGAGTAAAAAGAAGATTATCTGAGCCCGCGGGGATTCCTAAGGTCTCGTGATTAATAAAATCATAAATATTCTTTATCGCCGGATCATTATTTTCGTAGTTATAGAATTTTTCAATCATCCATTGGAGGTTAGACCCTGCAGATTCTGTAATACCAACCAGCAGGTTCATCAAAGGATCTGCACTTTGGAGGATAAAGACTCCGTTTTTATGACTCAGATATTTGGCGGTAGTTATTCCTACCCAGGCAGAGGTACCCAGATAAATATGTGCCTCACCCTCATTGGAAGATCCAGATCCAATGGCGGCACTTTGTGTATCATCACATCCTCCAAAAACGCGAACTGTTTCAGGTAAGCCAAGTTCAATAGCTGCCTCCTTATTCAGGTTACCAACGACATCAATTGAGCGCACTAATGGGGGAAGTTTGTCAATGTCAAACCCGATCATCCTGAAAAGAAAATATTCCCAATTCTTTTTCTTCAAATCAAAAACATAGGAACAGGCACCCGACCATTCAAAGACCATTTTCCCGGTTGCCCGGAACTTCAGGTAACCATTAACATCCAATACCTTATAAGTCCTGTTGTAAATATCAGGTTCATTTTGCTTTAACCAACGAAGTTTAGGTAAAACATCTTTCCCTGATATTTCAGTCCCGATGATTTTTCTGAAAACTGCCTTTCCTCCAAAATGGTTCATGATCCAGCGGGCTTGTTCGTGGGCACGTCCATCGACCCAGGTAATGTTATTTCTAAGCGTTTTACCGACTTTATCGACCGGTATGATTCCCATTGCCTGTGTAGTAAATACGATTCCCAGGATCTCATTTGGATCAATTCCTGCGTATCGTAGAACATTGTGCGTATTTACAACTGACCCATTCCAGTAATCTTCAGGATTCTGCTCTACCCATCCGGATTGTGGATAGGTTATTCCATAAGTTGTAGTCTTATGGGCAATGATTTCACCTAATTCATTGATTAGGGCTGTTTTTATGCTGCTCGTTCCGACATCATGGGCTATCACATATTTACTCATACTCCCTCGATATTTCGAAAAACCTTCTCAAATCTGTTTATCGCATCGTCAATGATCTCGTCAGTGTCGGCCATACTTGTATACATCCGGCTTCCCGCAACTGTGACGAGCCCTTCTGCCATATAGGCTGCCCCAATCTCTTCCATCATATGTTTACGGATCTTGATCTCTTTCAGGGCTGCAGGGATAGTCCATGGTTTATAAAAGTTGACCTTTACGAACATTGTTCCTGAGGTTTCGAGGTGACAGATTGATCCCTGGTTGTAAGCGACAAACGGGAGATTGTATTTTTTGATAAGGTTTTGGAGACCTTTGGTTAGCCGGTCACCTGCCATTCCAGCTTTTTCACAGGCATTCGTCCGCTCAATTTCCATTAAGGTATAGTAACCTGCTGCCGAACTCAATGGGTTTGCGGCCATTGTTCCCCCAACCATTGCCTTTTTCTTTGTCCCCTGAAGTCCGGCAGCAAGGTATTGCATCAGCTCTTTTCGTCCACCAAGTCCACCGGCTCCGGCATAGCCTCCTGCCATAACTTTCCCGAATACAGTAAGATCAGGAGTTACCTTGAAATATCCCTGCGCTCCGCTAAGCCCAATCCGGAAGGCAGAAACCACTTCATCAAGAATCAAAAGAGCTCCGTATTTGTCACACAACTCGCGCACTTTCTGGTTATAATCGTAATCAACTGGCCGTGTGCCACTTTCAGGACCAACTGGCTCCAGAATTACAGCCGCTGTACCTCCACGAAACCGGTTTAGTTTTAATTTCCATTCCAATGATGAGATGCTGTTTGGCCACACCTCCTGTGTGTGTGTGCGGCAGCTTCGGGGGATCCCGTGTGCTTCAAAACCTCCTGTTCCGGGAATACGCAATGCATAAACCATCTGGTCACTCCAACCGTGATAGGCTCCTCCGACTTTTACAATTTTCTTTTTACCGGTTGCCAAACGTGCGACACGAATAGCAGCCATGACCGCTTCAGTGCCACTTCCAAGCATCCTGAACAAATCTACCGAAGGAAAATGATTACATATAAACTCAGCAATCTTCAACTCATATTCGTGGAATAAACCTGTCGATGGTCCGCATTCATCAAGCAACACTTTGACCTTGTCTTTTACATAAGGGTAATTACTCCCTAACACCGTTGGTCCACCAGCCTGGATAAAATCGATGTACCGGTTACCATCCTTATCAAACAGAAACGCACCCTCGGCCTTTGTAAACACAAGCGGGAAGGGGTAGTTGAATGCGAGATTATGCTGAACACCACCGGGGATATACTGCATGGCCCGCTCTATAATTGGTTTCGATTCAGTGCATTTCTCATCAAAATAGTTAAGATACTCAACCATTGCTGAACGCTTTACCGGCCGAATAGGTTGAACCAGCAGAAGGTCAAGCTTCCTTGTTATTTCTTTTACATTATGATATTCGCTGATTGCGAATCCGGTTTGATTTTTGTCCATTTTCAAATCTTATTTTATATCTAGTCAATTTTTTACTTCAAAGGACTATTTTTGCTGATCGATTTATAAAATTAATGTCCCTCCTAATAATTCCATGAAATGAAACCTTCGCCATACCGATGGATAATTCTAACCCTGCTGATGCTCGTCACCTTTGTGGTATCAATACAGTGGTTGACACATGCGGCGGTTGTACGTCCGGCCGAAGTTTTTTATAAAGGGCAGGTTGACCCCGCATCATTTTTAAATATTGATTTTCTTGCACTCTCATACATGCTGATCTTTTTAGCGATGAGTTTACCTGCCTCCTATATTATTGATACATACGGCATCAAAACCGGATTAACCATTGGCTCGTTGATGGTTGCCGTTTTCAGTATAACTAAAGCCCTTTTTGCCACCAGCTTTAATGGTGTTGTTATTTCGCAGATCGGTCTTGCAATTGCCCAGCCTTTTATTTTGAATGCAGTGACAGCAGTGACTGTTCGCTGGTTTCCATTTTCAGAAAGAGGGTTAGCAGCAGGGATGGCCGTGTTGGCCCAATACCTGGGAATCATTGTTGCAATGCTGGTAACTCCTCTGATTGTTGGCTCGCATCCTGAACTGGAAAATTATGGCACTGGTTTTGAAAAGATGTTATGGATTTACGGTATTTTATCGCTTGTTTCCTCTCTTGCATTAATATTATTGATTAAAGAACATCCTGAAGACTTTGAATTCCCGATCCAGGATGTCCCACAAGGGTTCGGAAAAGGTGTGCTTGATATACTTTATAACCGTGATATGCAAATAACCATGATCCTGTTTTTTGTCGGACTCGGAATTTTCAATGCGGTCAGTTCAATGACAGACCGGATATCGGAAATGGCCGGGGTAAAAGATTCAGACGGGTTAATTGGCGGTATAATGCTCATCGGGGGAATAATTGGAGCTTTAATCCTGCCCATCCTGTCCGACAAATTCAGGAAAAGAAAACTTTTTCTGGTAATCTGCCTGATAGGAATGGTCCCTGGCGTATTCGGATTGTCATTTGCAGGTGATCTGAGACTAAATCCAGAAAATACCTATTCGATATTGCTTGTTTCTTCATTTGTCTTAGGCTTTTTTGTGATGAGTGCAGGCCCTATCGCATTTCAATATGCCGCTGAGGTAAGTCATCCTGCGCCGGAGGCGGCATCACAGGGAATACTGCTTTGGATTGGCCAGCTTTCGGGAATGTTATTTGTTGCCGGGATGAGTATCGATAATAATGCTCACCTTGTATCGTTTATGTCTGCATTTGCCATACTTTCAGTTTTTGCGCTCGTTAGTGTCTTTTTTCTGCGGGAAAGTCCGATGATGATAGCCGAAACAATTCCGCTTTCAAAGTAAGCGACTGAGCAGACCTGAACCCCTATGGAGAAGGTTTAGAAAGAGGTTCGCACATTTATTTTTGATTTCGGGACTATTGAACAATTTTATAACCGGGACCCTTTATAAACCTGCCGGGTTTGGCTCCCGTATGTTCACCATCTTTCAGTACCTGAACACCATTGACAAAAACATCAATCATTCCTGAAGAATATTGATGTGGGTTCTCAAAAGTCGAATTGTCCTTCATTTTAGCAGGGTCAAAAATAAGAATATCGGCAAAGTTTCCGGTCTTCAACTCGCCCCGCTTTTTGAGTTTTAAATTAGTAGCCGGAAGTCCGGATAATTTTCGGATAGCTTCCTGTAATGAGAAAATGTGCTCTTTTTGTGAATATTTGCTTATAACTCGTGTGAAATTACCATAAGCCCTGGGATGGGGATTCGATTTCAGAAAAACTCCCTCCGAGGAGCAGGATTCAGCGTCGGATCCAAAACTAACCCATGGTAAAGACATTTGTTTTTTGACGTTTTCTTCATTCATAAGAAAATAAGCCACTCCGATTCTGGTGCTGTCCTGAACAATTAAGTCAATCGCTGTCTCTTCGGGTGACCGTCCTCTAATCTTCGCAACTTCGGCAAGTGTCTTACCTGTATATTTCTTTAAAGAGTCCTGTTTAAAGGCAAGTAAGATTATTTTATCAGGACTACCTACTCCAAAGTAGAAGTTCTCCCAATCATTTGCATTAGTGGTCATTTCCTTTACCATTTGTTTTCGAATTGCCGGGACCTGCAATCTTGCCCACAGTTTGTCAAATCCACCGTCCTGAAGAGAAGGAGGGAAACAGGATGTTAACCCTGTTGCCGCGGCGGTGTATGTGTACATGTCAGCAGAAATATTTATTCCATCGGCCCTCGCTTTTTCGATCCTGTTTATCACACTATCCATTTTATGCCAGTTCATTCTCCCCGCTGCTTTCAGATGATAGATTTCAGCATGTACCCTGGCCTCTTTTGCAATAGTTATCAATTCTTCAACACCTTCGCACAAACGGTTACCTTCACTTCGCATGTGAGAGATATAAGATCCGCCATACCTGGATGCCTCTTTGCATAAAGCAATCAGTTCATCGGTACCGGCGAAACAATCAGGTGGATAAATAAGTGATGACCCAATGCCCATAGCTCCTTCTTCCATAGATTGCCTCACTAAAGATCGCATGCTGTCAAGTTCAGCAGGGGTTGCACGATGGTCAGATTCGCCAACGACATAAGTACGCAGAGTTCCGGCTCCGACAAAGGAAGCAACATTGCATGAAACACCTTTTTTTTCCAATAAAGCAAGGTATTCCCCCAGCGTTGTCCATTCAACCTTATATTTTATATCTGATTGATTATCCACCATTTGTTTCTTAAGGAAAGCATTCAGAGGCCCCATGCTCGATCCTTCGCCCATAATCTCCAGGGTAACTCCCTGCCTTATATCGCCTTGCGAACGGCCATCTTCGATCAATGACTCGCCAGCCCAGCTAAGCATATTAATAAACCCAGGAGATACTGCCATCCCTTTGGCATTTATGTCACTTTTTGCGCTCGCATTTTTCAAATCGCCGATAAACGCTATGGTGTCTGCACTGATTGCTATATCCGCAACGAAAGGAGTTCCTCCATTGCCGTCATAAACAGTTCCATTACGTAAAATTGTATCAAATCCGACTTTGCCAGTACAGGAAAATATTGTTAATGAGGTTATTGCGACGATCAATAAATGTTTCATGAGAGAGAGATTAATTAAGTTCAGGAAAGCTATCATGAAATAAACAATCGATACATATAAAAGTTATTCTTATAATATCTATCATTTTAATTTTTCCTCCTGATTAATAAATTGATCAGATTTGGACATCTCATTTTCAATCCGCCACTCGCCATCACGGTAACGCCACTGAGTCAAATAGGTACCCGTTGCCACTATAACCGAATTAACATTAATGCTCCAGATGCCTCTGTCAACCGCAATGGAATCAGAAATTACCTTTGACAACGATTTATCCAGGGTGAACCGCAACCCACGGTTATATAATTGCTGAAAATATTCATTTATCCCTTTTTTGTCGTTTAATGTGGAATACTGATCCGGCATCATGCAGGCATTATAAGCATACCTAAATGAAACAGAATCAATTTGACCGGAATTAAACCATTGGACAAATCTGGTATTTGAACTGATACTTTCAAACTTTTGATGAATATCCATCCTGGCCTGAGCCTTAATACCTGAATTAACCAAAAGTGTCAGGATTGTACAAATTGTTAGAAATGGGACTGATAGAATCATCAACTTTTTCATGGTGTTTGTTTTTAAGTTAAATAAATCGAAAACATATCTATAAAATTGCCCGAGCCAGTTGAAAACAACAAATCCGGTGGTACTGAACCTACCGGACATTGCTTTCGAAGAATCATAAATGTTGTAATCCAGAGCAGTAAAAATGGTTTTGATCGTGTAACTTCTGGGTGTGACCTCCCCGGATTCTATCCGCTGCAAGGTTCTCACGTTCAAATTACACTTTTCGACCAGCTCTTCCTGTGTCAGCCCTTTGGCCTTCCTCAGTTCGGCAATTCTTTTACCTAATTCCGGTTGCTTCATGATTCATTGAAATTTTAAGCAAGATTATAACTAACTTCAAACCTGTCCAAGAAATAATGATGTATTTACCCCGACATTCAAACGACATTAACCTGACATTCCCATATTCATTTGATTTATTTTGTTTTAACTATAATGTAATTTGACCTCATATTAGCAATGGCCTGTTTCTCGTGTTAGCAGAGCTTCTTCAATAACGCGGCATCCATAATTCAATGATATTTTAACAACTTATTTCAAGTTGGCAAATTAAGTCTAAGCGACGAAATTGGGTGAAAAGTCATGCCTTTTCATTAATTAAATCTTGTAAGATATTCTAATTCGGCCGGATATTAATCATTTCCGGAAGACTCTTCGTTTTAAAAACAGCTCTGACCTTCAACTGACTTTCGTCGGGAAATTCGCAATCAAATTTTAGGGTATGCTTTCCCTGTGTCAGTTCCGGAATCGGTTGGTTTAACAAAATTTCCCTGCTGAAATTACCTTTTTCATTATACAGTTTTAGTTTTCCGCTATCGCAAACAATTGAATAACCGGCCTTAAACTCACCAGGTAATTCAAGTTTGTAATAACCGTCCAGTTCCATCCATGGATTATTAATTATGCCTTCCTTTCCCATGATCGTAAGACTAAATGAAAGTGACTGTTTTGCATCCTTATTTTCAAATTCCCATTCCGAAAAGGTAGGTTGTCCTGGTTGTAAAAGCTGTTTGGAATGTTCAAACTTGTATTTTTTAAATGGATAAAGCCTCCACTCGCCATTTGCTTTTTCTAGATGAAAGTCATTTTCGGGATTCTTCAATCTTGCTACCTGGTCGGCAGAAAATATTTTCGATTTATAGGCTTCCTGCCAAAGTCTAATTAATTCAAGTAATTGCAGAGTATTCGGATTCTTTTGCAGACTTTTGTAATAGGCTACCATCGCAAACCCTGCATTGTATCCCGCTGTGCGTGCCATCATCCATTCAATGTCCTCAGGTGTTGTAGTTGCCGAAAGGAGGAACCACCCCAGCATATTGGGCATATAATTCCTTTCAAGGAATGGCTGATTTTCGAGGCGGTAGTCCCCCTGTGATTCCCGAAATCCGCCATACCACGGTTCTCCCCAGTTCCAGTAATGGCAGATATGCCAGTAGAAATGGCTCGAACGGCTGGTGCCATTAACCAGAGTATGTTTAGTTTCCCTGAAAACCTTTTCGGCAAATGCCTGCATGCCGAAATCACCTTCTCCGGATGCCATGCACCCTTCGTGACCGTCAAAATCCATTTGGGAGACACCGGTTTCGGAGAAGAAACGACCCAGATTACCGGCAATCTCCTGCTGCAATTCAAAGTTCGGGAATAGGGTCCGGTAAGGATAATCGAGCAACATACCAGCAATTTCCCCTTTTATATGATCAGAGGGTGCAGTTCCAAATGCTCCGCGCTGACAATCCTGTAATTTATACGGTGGCTGAGCCGTGACTTCGCGAAAACGGATAATTTCATCACCGATCCTCACAGCATGCAATGTGCTGGGTTTAATGTTCTTAAAATATTCGTTAGATTCAAGTCCGATTTCATTCGCCGAGGAATTGACACCTTCACTAAGAACCGAAGAGCCTGTGACTGCCAGCCTCTTATCCGGAACAGGGGTAACGTAGGGGTCGTTTGTGTTAACAAAGGTACTCAGAGTATGAACTCCGATGCGCAAACCTAATTTTGAAGCTTTCTCAACACATGTTTTCATACCTTGATTGCCGTTAGGAAAACTTTTCGGATCAAGAATAAAGTGACCCCAGGATTTAAATGGACCTTCGTGATATAAAGACATCAATCCTGCTTTCTGTGTGTAAATCAGCATCGAATCGATATTCGACTCGTTGAAATCACTAATCAAATAGGCACGACCCGTTTCAGGAGATTGTTTCACCCAAATGCCATTGATCAGTGGATGGGGAAGACCCTCTGCAATTTCGATTTCGCCAAGCCGATCCAGCACCTGGCTTTCAGGACAACCAAACAATGCGATTTTGGAACCAAGTGTGGTCTCATTTGGTATAGGTGCTACAGGCATATTAGGATAATTCTCGCCCCAAACAGTTATTTGACGCGGTTTTGATCTGTCCAGACTAAAAGCCTGCAGACTACTGCCATAAGACTTTTTCACAGCAACATCACCCCGGGTGTCATCAGCCCCTTCCCCATTTTTCAAAATACCTCCGATAGTTTTTGTATTCAGACACTGAAGACCGATAGCATATTCATCATCTCTGACAACACCAACGACTTCTCCTATCGTTTTATCAATTGAGGTTGGATATGGACCCCAAATAACTGCATTAACCTGATCAACCGGTGTGAGTTTAACCAGTTCAAGGACAAGGTGGGTTTTGTTTTCGGTTACCTTTATTTCTGCAGAAACATTTGGTTCCGGATAAAACAGGGTAAGAAGGTTGGCATGCTTATCATACGTTACCCGGGTAAACCCATGCCAACTCTGCCCAATCCGGATTGCCAGCAAAGGGCCGGGTTCATTTTTGGGAGAGTAATTTTTACCTGTCGCAGGATTAATTAATTCAGTAATCTTACCGGCTTCAGAGATCGTAATTCTGAAATCTGAAGTTTCAAGTTTTATGGGTTGGCCCAAAACGGATAAAACGATTAACAGGTGAGCACACAAAAGAGGGAATATTTTATACATCAGATGATCAGTTTTATTTTAAACGAATATAAAGGATTTGTTTAAAATGTGGTCATCGTAAACAAGGTTAATTATTTATTTAGTATGAAGGTCGTTACGCTTAGTGGTGAAAGAACGAGTGGTTCATTGGCAGGTAATGATGGCAATCTTGCAAGACTTTTATACTGCGAAGTTTCCCAACCGGTCAGCGTTCCATCCTGAAGATTTTCCAGCACGACGGTTTGCTTTTCATCCTTCACATTAATTATGACCAGAATCAATCCACCGGAATCTTTATTCCGGTAAGCAGAAACAAAAATAGTTTTACTAATCTTCCCTTTTACATCCAACCTCACGGCTCCTGGTTTAATAAACTGACTGTAATTACCAAATGCCCACATGGTTTTTGAATCGGCAAGTCCGGTACCATTTCTGTTTGCATAAACCAGTCCGTCTTTAAAATCTGCCGTTGAGATACCCAGCCACCAACACCAGGCTGAAGCATTTCCATAAACGAGATCATGATGAATTACCCGGGCAACATACAGGGCTGTGTGGATTCCCAGGTCACGACCATTTCCGGTGATATCTCTTGTTTGTCTTAGAATGCAATACTCCGACATCCAGTATTCCAGATCATGTCGTGCACAGACCCTTGCAGTCCGTTTTCTCACCTTTCTGTTAATCCAGAGCGGCCATTCGGTAAAATAACTATGCGCACAAATCTGTTTGGCAACCTGCTTTTGATCTCCGATATACGTTTTTTTCCCTGCTTTAAAGTAGTTGTTGATCTCATTCTGCCTCCCGGGTTTGAATTTAAAACCCGGGTTTGCGAACACCAGAAGACCGCTTTCAGGAATCTGTATTTTCGTGGCAAGCTGATTTTCAACGAGTTTTTGATTTAATTTCCGGGCAATATTAGCAGTTTGACTGTTCGTTGAAGGATTTCCCTCCTGACCGCTTTCACGATCCCATCCCCATTGCGGTTCATTTACAGGGCTTATATAATCGAAATGAATGTTATCTTTCTCAAAATAGGTAATGGAATGGACAATATAATCAGCAAATGGATCAACCTTATCGGGTGCAAGGTTTGATTTGCCCGAAATTCCCGAAAATGATTTTCCATTTGTTGTGAGTGATACAGGCGGGGAGTTCACAAACATAATCAGGTACTCTAATCCGCGATGTTTGGCGGCCCTTATGAACCACTGAGTTCCTGTTTGTTTATTAAAGTTATAGGTTCCGTCAGAATTCAAAAACGACTCTGTCCGTCGGTACGGATCTCCGATATAGCTGCTGTCGCCCTGTTCTGAACTGCCTGCTCCGAGGTTATATCGCCAGATCGATAACCCAATTCCCCTGTATGAACCGTCAGAACGTACCTCTTTGCTGAAAAGCCAGTCGGCAGCGATGTTACGGGTTGAGTCGTTCCAGAGCTGAATCAGGTCATTGCTCCACGCATCAGAGGCCCCAAAACCACGAATTGACTGGTATGTTTTTGTTTCATCGATGGATAAAATATTTTGAGACTGTGCTGATGAAATGAGAAATATGCAGTACATCAGAAGCAGCAAACCAGTTCGCATAATCGGATTAAATTATTTGAATGAGCCTTAAAATTCTGAATATCTCCATGTGCCACTGTGATCCTCTATATAATTAATTGTATCACAGAGTTTTCGCAGAGCAGGCACAGAGTAATATTGAGAGAGCAATTAACTGTTGAAGTATCACTACTCTCTCAATAAACAAAGGGAATATTTGATCTACAGCTTCTTAACTGCAACCAGGTCAAGCATTCCATCAGGAGCATCAACTTTACCGGTCATCTTGTCATTTTCAACTTTGCCCGTTACCTTAATGTCGTTTCCATCAATATTGACCTCAAATCTGACCATGTTTTTGGCATATTCGAAACCGGATACCTTAAGCTCCTGGCCATCTTCAAAAACGACTTTTGCAGCAAGTACACCTTTATCTTCTGAAACGATAAATGAACTTTTCACATACTCATACGGAGCATCGGCAACAGAAACTTTCCATGTACCAAGGACGTTTTTGTTATCATTGGCAAAACTCCTCTGAGATGCCATTACTAAAGCGAGAATCATCAAAACAAATGTTGCTTTTTTCATACAAAAAAAATTAATAATTAACGAATAAAACAATAACATATTGAAATTAAAATACTTAAATTGACATTCTATTTCGCAGGCAGGTATTTCTCGAACCAATTAACTATAGCATCATCATCCGATTTTATCCGGGGCCAGCCATGTGCAGCTCCTTCCTTGATAATCAGGTCACATGGAATCTTAAATTCCTTAAGTCTTTTTATAAAATTTACCGACTGAAGATATGGTACCAAAGGATCTTTTGTTCCCTGGAAAATTAACATTGGCGGGGTCGTTTCTGAAATGTAAAAATAGGGCGACGACTTTCTGAACAGCTCTTTTGCCATCTCCCTTGTAGTCTCTTTGGTGATACTAAAAGCATCAACAAATACAGCAACATTTCTAAATTCAGCGAATGTTGAATCGGGATGGTTATAACTAACCAGGTTTGTCGGAGGGAAGAAACAGGCAACAGACTGAACCTTACTGGAGACCAGAGCTACGGGATCAACCTGATCTTTTGCCTTAAGAGCATGTTCTTTTCGAAATTCTGTTTCAGGAACTGCATCCTTTCCGAAAACTGCTGCCGAAACAGAAAGATGACCACCCGAACTTCCTCCCATGATGCCAAACCGGTTACCATCGACACCAAATTTCCGGGCATTATAGCGTACATATTGGATTGCGCGCTGAATCTGTTGTATTATCTCCGGAACTTTAAACCTGGGTTTAGAGCCATGTGACACCAGAAAAACGGTTTCTCCCATATCAGTAAAGCACTTATAATCATCTGCTGAAATATAATTAGCATTCATAGACATCCATCCACCGCTGACCATAAAAAAGACCGCGATCCCATTTTGCTTTTCAGGTACCAGCACATCCATTACCAACGCCACACCCTCGCGATGATCATAAATTACATCTGATATGCGGGTAACTTTCTGAGCTGCATTTATAGGATGAATTCCAAAAAGAAGAAGTACCAGTAAGAGCAGTATTTTTTTCATTGCTAAATTAGTTTTTCCTGTCAATTGAGATTGATGTGTGATCGGTTCTGAGTTTGAATTCAAGATTTCGTTGTATTGATTTTCCCGAAACCGGAATTATCAGGTATCCGCTGTCACTATTTTCGATGGACTGAATAACTGTACTCTTAACTTCCGGCATAAGCTTGATACTCTCTTTAATAAGATATTTAAGATCGGGAATATAAATTACTGTCGGTTGTACTATTTTGGAGTCTTCCTGCCAGCAACAGGCGAATACTCCTGCTTCGTGATTCAGAGAATAGGAATTTAAAGAACCTGCAGTGTATTGAGGGAATGGCCTTAACAGCGCCTCCTTAAAGCCGGGTTTGATTCCCATCTCCCCGTTAAAAGCCCAATAGGTATTTCCGAAATTATACCGTTCAAACAGGGAGAGGATAAACCGTGCAGGCTGAATTGAAGCTGCATCCAAACCGTAAAAAGCACCCCATTCTCCAACAAGCACAGGCATGTTTGTCCTTTTTGAAGTTTCCTGAATTCTGCTGAAGATTAAATCAACTCTCTCATTGCTTTGATTGTCTGCATCTTTAGTATCCACAATCAAATCATATGCGTGGGCTGCGTAGGCCTGCTGGGGATCTCGCTGTCCTGTTTTCCCGTTTACGGGCTCAATGGATGTTTTTATTCCGGTATTCGAGAAATAGCCATGTTCGAGGAAAATAATGTGTGTCGTATCTGCCAATCTAATGGCATCGGTGGCACGCTGGTAAAAGGATTGAAGTTTTGTTGTCTCAAATTGTCTGACTGGCTCCAATGCAGCATCAATTATACGTGAATATTTAGCAGCATTTGCCAGTTTTTTCAGAACTTTCAACCTTGACTTTTCATCGGCCCACATCATCAATAATTCCTGTTCTCCCGGTGGGGCCTGACCTGTCTCCTCAACAAGTAATTTGGCATATTCTGTTAATATCAGTGGCATAACCATATTCGCATTCGACCCATTAAAAGGCTCATTCATAACATCATATCCTATGATATTATCATACTTTGAAAACCTTTGGGCAAGATGTTTCCACATATTGACATAATGATCCTGAACCCCGATACCATCAGCAACTGGTTTGTTTTCCCAGAAATTATCGAAGGATCGTTGCACAGCCCCACTCATAAGATAGGAATCACTCCAGATTGCTCCTGTCTGGTGAGGTAGCTTCTCATCGAGTGTTGCCCAAAGTGGAGCCCCATCTGAAAATCTCCGGCTATAGAGATCCTGGTGCATGTCTAGCATGATATAAATATTATGATTACCAGCCCATTTAACCTTTTGCTCCATCGCGTCAAGGTATTTTTCATCATACTTTCCAGGCTCAGGCTCGACACCATCCCAGATTAAACCAAGCCGCAAACAATTGATTCCCCATTTATGGAACTGATTATAGAGTTCAACAGAGTCTTTCAGAATGTAGTTTTCTGCCGGATTTTTATCAACATAATTGAATCCGCTAAAGATGACCTGCCGTCCGAAAGTATCGATGAACCTTGTTCCCTGAACCTTGATTAATCCACCATCCGAGGCCTCTATTTCCGCACCGGGTTCATGTTTTGACAGATGACATCCCGAAAGAATCAATAAAAGTGCAATAACAAAAACTGAATATATTCTCTTCATTTAATTGAAATATAATATCTTAATAAAATCTATCCTACCTGTCAACAAGACATAACCACCCTTGAGCACAGTCAGCATAGCTAACTGATTTATAAAATAACAAGCAGATCTGACTATCTATAAATTTACGGTTTGACCTCAAAAGTGAGATGCATCAGCAAAGTTGGTAACATCACGTAATTTGGATCGTACGGATAGGCACAAAGGAATAAGGCCACGTTCATTTTTTGAGATGAAATTTCCTTGATGACGAACTGTGCCGTAGATGGAAAATCAAGAATGCCAAAATAGGCACCTGATGATACACTTACCCAGTTTTTCCCGGAAATAGTCACATTCCCATGAACAGGAGGTGCATCTGTGGTATTGGGATCTGAGATCGCATCAACAACAAGGTCATCAGAATGAAGTTCCCATGCCGAGACAGCAGGTTCAAAGGCGGCCTGGCACAAACCAACATCTTCGGAATATGCTCCGTTTATTGTCCCGGTAGCCATTCCATAAATGAGACCTGCAAGTGCGCTTCCATTTTTAACATTCATTTTATAGGTGCCATCGAAGTAAAAAGTATATTCATTATCGTATTCCGAACCCAATCCAACCATATCCAGAACGTTATCAATACTTGGCCGGACAATAGGCATTTCATTCATCACCGGTCCTGCACCGTCTTTGCCAACATTATACTTTCTGCTCATAATCCAGGTCTTTCCGTTTACAGCCTGGACACCTCCCGTAAGAAGGTCTTTTAATGAGGTGGCTTCAATCTGTATAATTTTAGTTGTTGTAAATTCTCCACCTGCACCTTTTACAGTAAGCGAAACACTATAATCGCCAAAACTTTCGTAAGTATGGACAGGTTTCATCTCAGTACTCGAGCCTGTTCCGTCTCCAAAATTCCACAAATAAGAAGTGGCATTTGCAATATGCGGATCGAAAGTTACAGTATACTTATCAATTGTTCTGTAGATCTCAGCATTTGGCATGGCCGTCTCTTTTTTGCACGAGTCGAGTATACCAGATACAATAAATGTCACCACCAGGTATAAAAATATCTTATTCTTCATAATATATTAAATATTAATTATTTGACTTAGTTACCTCTGACATCCCACCAAACAGGAGTATCAATTTTATCCGGCCCCTGGATTTTAACTGCTGCATCCACGTTTACCTGGTTATTCAGATACTCGCTGGAGGCATATTTAAATCTTTTGGGCAAAAATCCATTGGTCACTCCCAATGAATATACTGAGGCATCAGTTCTCTGTGGAATCTCAGGATACCCTGTCCTTCTGATATTACTCCAACCTTCAGCGAAATTGGGTATAAAAGCAATCCACATTTGTGTTCCAATTTGACGAAACATATTTTCAGAAGTACCATTTAAAGATGCTTCAGGCTGATTCGTCAGAAAATCCGAGATAGCGGATTGATCAACATTCCATTGCTGCAAATTTAAGGTTGTCCCCTGCTGATAAAACAGGTTGGCATCCCCCGGGATCAGATTAAACAACGCGGCTTCAGCTTTTAAGAACCATACTTCAGAAGCACTCATCATGAATTGCGACAGCGATTTGGAATACAAAACCGGCATAGGATCGGAATAATCGGTCCAGGTTACCAGACTGTATGCCTGATCATTTAATCCATTAAGAACTCCTTTACGTTCTCCGGAACCGTTTGGCTGGATGAAGACATTCAATCGCGGATCATTTGTGGATTTTAACCACTCCGTGAATTTGTCGCTCATCTTATAATTTTGATTCTTTCGAAGATCAAACCAGTGATTGTAGAAATCCCCGTTATCACTCTCCTGATGCTTAAGCTCGAAATTCTGATCATTCGATTCGATAAGCGGTTGCCCCATGCACTCAGTGATTATAGATGCACTTGTTGAAGGGTCAACGAAACGGGTCCTCATGGCAAGGCGAAACCGCAATGAATTGGCAAAGCGGACCCATTTGGTGAGATCGTTATTGTAAATGGGGTCTGCACCCACATAACCATCTGACGGGTTGGCCGTTTTCAGCACTCCAATTGCAAGTTTCAATTTGTCGGTCATATCCCCATAAATCGCCTTCTGCTGATCATATTTCGGATACTTGATTGTTGCACCCTGGGAACCTTCGGTATAAGGTACATCGCCCCAGCAGTCTGTTGCCCTTGCAAAATTGGTTATTGCAACAATTTGTGCCATTGCATTTCTTACAGGGTTCTTTGTCTTCCCAGTTGAAGTTAATGCCAATACTTCGTTTATATATCTTAGCGGACCTACATAAACAGCCGAAAACATCTCTTTATAGATATCCTGCGTATGGAAATCCTTGTACCCGTCAGCAGCTCTGTCTTCGCTGTTAGTGACATAGATGTGATCATATTGAGCAAAGAATCTCAGATCATGATTGCAATCCCAGAAACTCTGGCGAACCGCTGTGGTGAACAGATATTCATCCGGCAAAGTAGCGAGTGCCAAAGGATTCGTGTTCATTTCCGAAAGGGGTTTATTACAGGCACCAAAACCAGTGAGCAAGGTTAATAATGCGGCTATATATTTAAATTTCTTCATTTTACGATTAATATTTGGATGGTAAACTAACCTATTTTCTAAAAATTCACCTTTACATTGAAACCGATGCTTCGCGTAGTCGGTATGGCTGAATGTTCGAAACCTCCTCCTGTGTTCCCGCTTGAAT